>JAWXCO010000204.1:0-13585 GCA_034408705.1 Bacteroidota bacterium | reverse complement strand
CTGGTAAGATCGTTTCGGGACTGGTTGTTATTCAGTAAGAACAATAAAAAGACCAATTCATACCAAATCCCTCCCGTATTAAACGGGAGGGATTTTTTTGTGCGCCAATAAAAGATTACAGGAGCGATGTCCGGAGTTGATTTTTATGCAGTAATGGATAGAGTTAACCGCTAATCACAGGTACAGAAAGAAAGGATACACCGGTGAATTAAGCCGTAGGCAGGCAAATAATAAGTTGGCTGGTGGCACAGGGTATAAATGGGCAATAAGATACAAGGCGCTCAGGGTAATGTGTCCCTTTACCGGCATACGATAAATGACTTTCTCCACTGGTTATTTAGAAGCTATCATCCGGTAGGATAGGGATCCATTGGGGATTTGACCGGGCAGAAATTTATCCGGGTAATAATTATAGCTACTAAGAGGCTTGCCATCAGCAAGATTCGGCATGACCTGGAAATTATTCATATTCGGTCTTACACATGGCATGCGGTCAATGGGAGAAGTAAAAACAACATCTCCATTGGGTAATGTATAGTTTGATCCTGCATTATTCTCCGAATAAAGATTTTTGTAATTGAATTGCTTAAAGAAAGGGAGGGTGTAGGTTCTCTTTTCAGCCGATTTTTTGACTTCCACCTGTTTTTTTTGCAGGTGTTGTTGAATGTCAAACAAGTCCTTTTGCTGTGCAGAGACACCAGAAAAAGCAGCAATTCCAAAAAGAACAAAAACCTTTTTCATATATGGCTATTTAGGCTTTGTGAAAATACAATTATTTTTTCATTTGCTTCCAGGCATTGATCAGTCCATTGGTGGAAGAATCGTGATTGCTTACCGGGTCTTCCGTTTGCAATTCCGGCAATATCTTAATGGCCAGTTGTTTTCCCAGTTCCACTCCCCATTGGTCAAAGCTGAAAATATTCCAGATAACCCCCTGTACAAATATCTTGTGTTCATATAAGGCGATAAGTTCACCCAGTGCAAAAGGGGTTATCTTTTTCAGTAGAAAAGAGTTGGTGGGCCGGTTGCCGGTAAAAATTTTATACGGAAGCAATTTAGCAATATCGGCTTTTGGCAATCCCTGTTTTTCCAGTTCTTTTTCTGCTTCCTCTTCTGTTTTGCCATTCATTAGTGCCTCTGTTTGCGCAAAAAAATTACTCAGCAATTTAGTGTGATGATCACCGATGGGATTATGGCTCTGGGCAGGGGCAATAAAATCACAGGGGATCAGCGGGGTGCCCTGATGGATAAGCTGGTAAAATGCATGTTGTCCGTTGGTACCAGGTTCACCCCAGATAACAGGGCCGGTAGCATATTCAACGGCTTCACCATTCCGGTCGATCGATTTACCATTACTTTCCATATTCCCTTGCTGAAAATAGGCGGCAAAACGATGCATATACTGATCATAAGGAAGAATAACTTCTGACTGACTCCCCCAAAAATTGGTGTACCACAGGCCCAGGAGGCCCATCAGTACCGGTATGTTTTTATCAAAGGAAGCTGAGGCAAAATGATTATCGGTTTGGTGAGCGCCTTTTAGTAGCTGCTCAAAATTTTTATACCCGATCGTCAGGGCAATGGATAAGCCTATCGCACTCCATAACGAATAGCGGCCACCGACCCAATCCCAGAATTCAAACATGTTCTTTTTATCAATGCCGAATTGTACGACCTCTTTTTCATTGGTGGATAAGGCAATAAAATGTTTAGCGATATGTTTTTCGTTTTTCGCTTTTTTCAGGAACCATTCCCTGGCAGTATGGGCATTGGTCATCGTTTCCTGTGTCGTAAAGGTTTTAGAGGCCACCAGGAACAGGGTCCGTTCTGGCTTTACCTTCTTTAATGTTTCAGCTATATGGGTGCCATCCACATTGGAAACAAAATAGGTTTCTATATCATCTACCCAATAAGGTTTCAGCGCTTCAGTTACCATTTGTGGACCCAGGTCGCTGCCACCGATACCGATATTGACAATGTATTTTATTTTTTTATTGGTGTACCCTCTCATTTTACCGCTATGAATAGCATTGGAGAAGGTCTTCATTTTACCCATCACTTTTTTAATACCAGGCATTACATCCATTCCTTCGGCAAATATGGGACGGCCTGAGAAATTCCGTAATGCAATGTGCAGGACCGAACGTTTTTCTGTTTCATTGATAAGGTCGCCATTCAACATGGCATTGATGCCTTCTTTTAGTTTACACTCTTCCGCTAATTGCAGGAGCAGTTGAAGGGTGGTATCCGTAATGATATTCTTGGAATAATCGAATAGCAGGTTTTCCCCGTTAATTGAATATTTTTTAAACCGGTTATTGTCGTCAAGAAATAAACCCCGAAGGCTTACCTGTTTCATCGATTCGGCATGCTGCGCTAATGCGGCCCAGGCCCCGGTGGTTGTTGGATTAGTTGTAGGTAACATATACTTCTTGGATTACGATAGTTGGTTGAAGGTTTCAATGGTTTTTGTTACCATCTCATTGGTAATATCTAAATGGATTACTAACCGTACCCGGTTGGGCGAAATAGCATATCCTAAAATAGCATGTTCTTTTAGCCGGGCTACCAGTTCGGGGGCGGAGATCGTGTCTTTTAATTCAAAAATGATGATATTGGTTTCAACAGGTAAAATAAGTTTTACGAACTCCTTTGCGGCAATGGCAGCAGCGATCTGTTTCGTATGTAGATGATCTTCTGCCAGCCGATCAATATGATGTTGCAGTGCATAGATGCCGGCAGCGGCTATAAAGCCGGCCTGCCGCATACCACCACCAAATACTTTTCGGATCCTTCTTGCTTTTTTTATAAGCTCTTTTTTACCCAGCATCAAACTCCCTACCGGGCAGCCCAGGCTTTTGCTCAGGCAAATGGAGATACTGTCAAAGGCTTCCCCGTATTGTTTTGCCGTTTCTTTCTTTGCAACCAGAGCATTCCATAATCGGGCCCCATCCAGGTGAAAACCAAGCCCGTTTTCCTTACACAGTGATTGTATTTTTTTTATTTCATCAAAATCATAACAACTACCTCCGCCCCGGTTGGACGTATTTTCCAGAGATACCAGGCTGGTATGTGCCCGGTGGGCATCATCCGGCTGTATAACAGCAGCTACCTGATCTGCCGTAATTCGTCCAAAGCTGCCATATAGAAGTTTTACCGAAGCCCCTGAATTAAATGCGATGCCACCGCCTTCATATTGATATATATGTGAGCTTTCATCACAGATTACTTCATCGCCGGGTTGTGTATGGCATTTAATGGCGATTTGGTTGGTCATAGTGCCCGAAGGGCAAAAAATAGCTGCCTCCATCCCAAACATGGCAGCTCCCATATTTTCCAGCTCATTAATTGAAGGGTCTTCACCAAACACATCATCGCCAACGGGCGCCTTCATCATCGCTTCCAGCATGGCAGGAGTAGGTTTGGTTACTGTATCCGATCTGAAATCAATTATCATCCCAAAATTTTTACTGCAATATACTCCGTTCACTCCTGAAATCAGGCATTTGGCGAAGCCGGAAAGGCATACTATCTCCCATTTATTAACTTGCCTGCCGGTTATGAAGGAGCCTACAATTTTATTTTACGCAATACTGATCACAACCTGTCTTTTGATGGCCATGGCAGGGTTGTATATACTTGCAAATTTTAGCCGGCTTTTCCGGGGACGTATCCGAAACGAGATAGCTCGGAAAAATGTAGTGGTATGGCTGGCCATTTTTTTTATTTCAGGAGCTATGTCGCCTATGAGTTCAGGGTTTTTCTATTTGTTATATCTCAAAGGTTGGTGGAATGTTGTTCTATTGCAATTGGTCTCTACCACGGTCCACACCCTTATTGTGTACAATATAGTGAGGTATGTTGCGACTCACCGGGTGGTGAAAAAACTATCTTTTTTTTCGCATAAATTGCTGGTGTTGGTAGTCATCATCGTCATGTCATTAGTGGTTAATCTGCCACTAACCTATTTTGTATACAACTATAATTCACTTTTTCTTAAATATTCTGTTATATCCTGCATTTACCTGGGCGGTGCCACCGGGCTGATCTATACCGTTATCAGTTACCTGGATATTGAAAGGCAAAGAAAGATCGATGAAAAGGAACTGGAATTGAGCCTTCTCCGGGAGTCGAAAATAAAAGCAGAGCTGGATGCCCTGCACTCCAAGATCAACCCGCATTTTTTGTACAATGCACTCAATTCTATTGCCGACCTTTCCATTACGGATGGTAAAAAGGCAAGAAAAATGACGATCGCCCTGGCTGACCTGTTCCGCTATAGTATCAACTACAGTAATAATAATTACTCAACTGTAAAGGATGAAGTGGAAATGGCCAATGTGTATCTCCAGATTGAAAAGATCAGGTTTGAAGACCAGCTGAATTATTTTTTGAAAGTGGAAGATGAATTGAATCACTACCTGGTCCCGAGATTTGTATTGCAACCTCTGGTAGAAAATGCGGTAAAGCATGGGCTGAAAGCAACAGGGCAGATGACAGAGATCAACCTGGAAGTAAAAAAGGCGAACAATGGGCTGGTCATACATATTGCCGATAACGGGCCTGCTTTTCCTGCTTCTTTAAATCCGGGTTACGGCGTCAAAAGTGTCTATGATAAATTAGATCTGCTTTTTACTGATAATTATGAAATGCATTTTACGAACCAGCCTGTCAAACAGGTGTCTCTTTATATACATAAACTGGTAAAAGATGAGTCAGTTGTTTAAAGCAATCGTAATTGATGATGAACCTGCAGCTAGGAGATTGATGAAAAGCCTTTTGCTGGAGCACAGGGATGTGATTGAAGTGATCGGGGAGGCGGGCAATGGGAGAGATGCTATTGCAGCCATCGAAGAACTAAATCCCGATGTTATTTTCCTGGATATTCAAATGCCGGATCTCACCGGTTTTGAAGTGATCGGCAAACTGAAAATAAAACCGAATATTATTTTTACAACAGCCTATGAACAATATGCTATTAAAGCCTTCGAAACTTTTTCGATTGATTATTTATTGAAACCGATCAAAGAAGAAAGACTGGAACAAAGTATTGCCAAATTAAAACAGTTTGGACGGCTGGCTCAGCCAATTGACCTGGCTGGTTTACAGGAAATCATCCGCCAATTCCATGTGCCGCAGAAGGCGGTTGCTTTGCCCATCAAAACAGGCGACCGGATCAACCTGGTACGCTTTGAAACGATCAGCTATATGGAAGCCAGCGATAAGTATGTATATATCTATACTATCGATGGACAAAAACACCTCACGGACCAGTCCCTCACCACCCTGGAGGAGAAACTGCCACCTCATTTCTACCGGATCCAGAAATCCTATATTATCAATAAGGATAAGATCAAAGAAATGCACCGCCATTTTAACAGTCGTTATCTTTTTATCCTGAACGACAAACTGGGAACCAAACTTACCTCAGGCCGTACCTATCATGATGCAATCCGGGCTGAATTTGGCCTCTAGATCGTCCTCTGCCTCTTTCTTTATTAGCGTTCAGTAACTCATACTGGCAACCTGCTATTTGCTTTTGCGGGCAACTTACCTTACTCATTATGTTGATTTAGGAAGTAATTATGGCTTTTCGGCCACTTATAGGGCTTAATCACCACTTATCAGAAAAAGGAGGAGAACTGTAACCCGATTTAAAGCTGAGCGTCACACTTATGTCATTAGAAACGGCCGGTTATCCCTAAAACAGGCCGTTTAATTTAAAACAATGTTCTTGGTAATACAAAGTACCTAGCTTTGGGCTGTAATAATCAAAAACAAGTACTAAAATAATAAAAAGAGTAATTATGAGAAAGATTTTAACCCTGCTGACTGTCTCTTTAACGGCCCTATCCTTTACCACTCAGGCACAGGTTCAAAACGGTAAAGTAAGCGGAACTGTTATCGATGGAAGTATTAAAACCATCGAATCTGCCACTATTACTTTATTAAGGGCCAAAGACTCTACTGTGGTAAAGATGAGCGTAGCGGATAAAACAGGCAAATATGTGTTTGATGCTGTAGCCGAAGGCAAATATTTTGTCTCCATTTCAGCCGTTGGCCATACTAAAGGCCTATCTGAGATTTTTGAAGTAACACCCACCGCTTCTTCTGTAGTGGTAAAAACGATCGAACTGGTCCCGGCTGCTAAATCTATGGGAGAAGTGACCGTAACTGCCAAAAGACCATTGGTGGAGCAAAAGCTTGACCGCATGGTGGTGAACGTGGAAGCTTCTGTAACTAATGTCGGAGCTACTGCCATGGAAGTGTTGGAAAAATCCCCCGGCATTACGGTGGACAAAGACGGTAATATCAGCCTGAAAGGAAAACAGGGTGTTGTCGTGTATATTGACGGAAGACCGAGTTACCTCGGCGGCACCGACCTGGCTAATTACCTGCGAAATATGAATGCCAGCCAGCTGGACCAGATCGAAATAATGACCAACCCTCCTGCAAAATATGATGCAGCTGGTAATAGCGGTATCATCAATATCAAAACAAAAAAGACAAAACAATTTGGTTACAGCGGAAGTATTTCTTCAACCTGGAGCCAGGGCCGTTATGCCAAGTTCAGTGAGTCGGCTAATTTTAATTATCGCAAGAATAAAGTCAACTTTTTCACCAATGTGGGTTACAGCAACCGGAAGAATTTCCAGGACCTGAATATCCAACGAAAATTTATTGATGCGGGAACAAAAGAGGTTCAGTCGCATTTTGACCAGGTGGGAAAAATGAAAGATGGTGGTGAATCGATCAATGGTAAAGTAGGATTGGATTTCTTTGCCAACAAAAAAACAACCTTTGGCCTGGTAATAAATGGATTTCATAATCCCGGTTACTTTGAAAGCCGTAGCAATGTAGCCATTTCAGATCCTATGAAGATTTTACTCGGCCGCACTTTATCCAGTACTACGAACGATAAGAAATTCAATCACGTTGGTACCAATATCAATTTCCGTCATGTGTTCGATTCAACCGGAAGGGAACTGACGATCGATGCCGATTATCTTGCTTACCGGAGCACGAATGCACAGGATCTGTTGAATGCTTACTATAACCCGAACGGGAGTTCTTCTGATGCATCGGATACGTTGTTAGGTAGCCTGCCGCAGCAGATCAATATTTATACAGCAAAAGCAGATTATTCGCATCCCCTGAAGAACAATGCAAAATTTGAAGCTGGTATCAAAACTAGTTTTGTAAAAACAAATAACGATGCTGTTTATGACAGCCTTAAAAATGGAATCCGGGTAAGGGATATTGGCCGTTCCAATCATTTCCTCTATGATGAAAATGTGAATGCTGCTTATATAAACTACAGCCGTCCTTTAAGTAAAAAAATAAGTGCGCAATTTGGTTTGAGGCTGGAGCATACGAATGCCCGGGGCAACCAGGTCACTACGGGAGAAAAATTTTCGAGGAATTATGTTCAGCTTTTCCCAACCGCCTATTTGCAATACACAGCGAATGAGAAAAATACTTTTGTGCTAAACTATGGCCGGAGAATCGAACGTCCCGACTATGAAGACCTGAACCCCTTTATTACATTTTTAGATAAATATACGTTTGAGCAGGGTAATCCAAACCTGCGCCCACAGTTTGCTCATAATATTGAACTTAGCCATACGTATAAAGGATTTCTAACGACCACCCTGAACTATAATAACACAACGGATATTATTGAAGATGTACTCGAACAAAATACATTACAAAACGAAACCTTTGTCAGGAAGTCAAATATTGCCAGCCGGAAGCAGTATGGCATTTCCGTCAATGCAGGCGGACAGATCAAAAAATGGTGGATGGCTAATCTCTGGACCAACCTGTACAATAATCATTATAAAGGGATCGTAAATGGGGATAACATTTCATTGGGTGCGACAACTCTCCAAATGAATCTTTCCAACCAATTTAAATTCGAGAAAGGATGGAGTGCTGAAGTGAGCGGCTTTTATACATCTCCTATGATTGAAGGCGTCTTCCAGATCAAAGGATTTGGAAAAGTGGATATGGGGATCACCAAGCAGATCCTTAAAGGGAAAGGTACTTTAAAGTTATCCGGAAGGGATATATTCTGGACACAGAAGATCAACGGTATAAGCCGTTTTAGTAATATCGATGCGATGTTCCAGCAGAGAAGGGACTCAAGACAAGTAGCGCTCGGGTTTACTTATCGCTTCAGCAAAGGAAAGATCAATAACACGAAGAGAAAAATCGGTGGTGCTGATGACGAGAAGAACAGAGTTAAAACAGGTGATAATTAAATATAGCCATGATCAATGCAGGATCGCCTTATCCGGTCATTCAATTCCCCCGCAACAACGGGGGATTTTTTTCCGATTTTTTAAAAATGAATGCCCGGAAACCGGATGCTACAACATCAAAAACAATCTTACATTTGAGCTATCCAAAACCAGCAACCAAACATTAAAAACTATTTCCCATGCCATCATTTGATATTGTAAGTAAAGTTGACGCCCAGGCATTAGATAATGCAGTGAATGTCGTTACCAAGGAGATTACCAACCGTTTTGACTTTAAGGGTTCTCATGTGTTGATAAACCTCGACAAAAAGGAATTCCAGCTCAAACTGGAAACAGATGATGATATGAAAATGCGCCAGTTAATCGATGTACTTATCAGCAGGGCACATAAACAAGGTATTGCCCCGGAGGCATTTGATGCATCGAAGGAAGGAGTGCAAAGCGGTAAAGTGTGGAAAAAGGAAGTAAAGGTGAGAAATGGTCTTGTGCAGGAAGATGCCAAAAAAATTGTCAAGCTGATCAAAGACGCTGGTATGAAGGTACAGGCATCGATTAATGATGACCTGGTGAGAGTAACAGCTAAAAAAATTGATGATCTCCAGGAGATCATACAGCTTTGCAAAAATGGTAATCTTGGTATCCCTTTGCAGTATATAAATATGAGGGATTAGGTTCTGGAACTCCAATTTGCTGAAAAGTATTAACTAGCGCAAGCTGCGTATGAAAATTTCCAACTAAAATTGGTAACAACTACTGCAATTAGTTCAACGTCTGTTTATAAGTGGGTGATATCGGTGGATAAAAAGGTGCAAAACAGGTGCATATCAAAGTGGCCAAAAATTTGGAGAAGGGTATTTTCATAATGTATATTTGATATACAACTGCACGAAGTTTTAGCAATAAAATTAAGTGCCGGAGGAACGGAAGCCCGTCAGAAGGTGGAAGTTACTCAGGGGAAACAGAAACCCTTCAAAAGGTGGAATTTCTCCAGAAAGCATCGGGTGAGTAAACAGAAGGCGAAAGCCAGAAAGTGAGCTGACTTGGTGCTTTCATCTTTTAGGGAGCCTCCCCAAACCCCTTAAAAGGAAGGGCTTTAAGTCGCTTTTACTAGTAATTGTTTATTGAAATACAACTTCCTGCCTTCGTATGCTGCATTAATCTGTGCGAGTTTGTGTTCATCTGTGGCTAAGACATGTATTAATCCATGTTAATCAATGTCATTTGCAGCCCAAATCTATTTTCCCCGGAATTTGGCTGTAAACCTTCTCTGGCCTATCTTTGCCGCCCGAAAAATAATCTTTTAATCTGTACGGCAAAATCCGTGCAGCCTTCAAAATCATCTAGTTATGAAAAAAGGAATCCATCCCGACAGCTACCGGTTAGTAGTTTTTAAAGACATGAGTAATGGTTATTCATTTATCAGCCGTTCCACCGCAGCCTCAAAAGAGTCAGCGAAATGGGAAGATGGCAATGAGTATCCCCTGGTAAAATTGGAGATATCCAATACCTCTCACCCTTTCTTTACTGGTAAGAACATGCTGGTAGATACAGCAGGCCGTATTGACAAATTCAAGAAGAAATACGCTAAGAAAGCAGAATAATATTAAATTGTAAGCTGTTCTTCCGATTGAGCGGAATTGTTATTCTGCGCTTGAAGAAGAATTGTTTTTCATGGCTATACTTTAGACCCCCTGATTCTTCAGGGGGTCTGTTTTTTATTGTATTTTTTCAAGGTCTTTTTTCAGCAGAAACCCTGTGGTGATATTGTCCTTACTATCTGTAAAACTTACCTCGACAAAATTTTTTAACTCCCGGATATTTTCGGCCAGGTTGCCTTTGAGCAGGTAGCTTCTTCTTGGTTGACTCCCCAGTTTTGGGCAGGTATTAAAAAAAGTTTTTGCAGCTTTTACCTTCCATTCGTCCTCAGGGTAAGCAGGAGCGCTGTCAAATTTTTCTATCCCTATTTCGCCCAATTCTGTTTCTTCTATTACCACTGATTTCGAAGTACCATCCGGGTTGCCGGTATGATAATTATGCTGCGTTTGTTTCACCAGGTACCAGCTTTTTTTAGGCGCCTTGTAAAGAAACTTATAATCATATCCCCAGCGCCAGTTGCTGCCGCCATAAAAAGAAAGCGTGAACCCATTCGTTGTAATTTCAATTCCATTATAAGGGTCATCAAATACACCACCACATTTACGGCATAAGAGGGCTTTGTCATTGCGGGCCACCTGTTTCAGTTTGCCATCTGACTGCCGGATCAATACCAACAGGGGGCGGGGAGCTGCTGTTTCAAAGTCTAAACTATCTTCACCGGGTTGTTTTAAAAGCAGAATCGCATCCGTTTTTTTATCGCCATTCAAATCGCCGGTAATATAGTCGAGTGGTTCAAAGCCTTCTGCAATAAATGATTTTGCCTCAGTGGGTACAGTTATTTCCTGGGATTAGGTACTGCTGGTTATTGTTACAATGCTGAAGGATAGGAAAAGTTTATACATAGACGGTTTATTTATGGTCTAATATAGTAAGAAATCAAGGGTAGTTTTATTTAAATAAAAGGGATAGTCACCTTACAATTAATCCCAATTGTCAGACCAAGCCTTAATTTCTGCCATGTTATAATTGGGTTTTCGGAGGGGGGGGGATTTTTTTTAAAAATTTTTCTTTCTTTTGTCTTGATACAAAAGAAAGAAACAAAGAAAAAATCATTTAGGTCGTTTCCGTTGTGATTTGCTTTCAAATTTTCTTGTAGCTTAGCTCTTTAACAACCATCTTACGGTAATTAACCGTTTCGGTAACGTTGTGATTTGCTTTCAAATTTTCTTGTAGCTTAGCTCTTTAACAACCATTTGTTCCAACTTTTGAAGCTGCTATCTGTTGTGATTTGCTTTCAAATTTTCTTGTAGCTTAGCTCTTTAACAACGTAAAATGATAACTGGGTCAATAGACCTCAGTTGTGATTTGCTTTCAAATTTTCTTGTAGCTTAGCTCTTTAACAACCCAGTCGTAATCTTTCTCCAGGCCGAGGCCGTTGTGATTTGCTTTCAAATTTTCTTGTAGCTTAGCTCTTTAACAACTGCAACATTTTACGAAACGTATGATGCTGCGTTGTGATTTGCTTTCAAATTTTCTTGTAGCTTAGCTCTTTAACAACCGATTGCCAGAATTATGTAAGTGAACTATTGTTGTGATTTGCTTTCAAATTTTCTTGTAGCTTAGCTCTTTAACAACAACACCTATAAAGGAAGCAATTGATCAATAGTTGTGATTTGCTTTCAAATTTTCTTGTAGCTTAGCTCTTTAACAACACTACAAACATTACAGACAGAGTTCAACGTGTTGTGATTTGCTTTCAAATTTTCTTGTAGCTTAGCTCTTTAACAACATTGCAGACACACTGCGACCATCCCCAGCGTTGTGATTTGCTTTCAAATTTTCTTGTAGCTTAGCTCTTTAACAACTATAATTTGGTGAGGAGAAAGCATTTAAAGTTGTGATTTGCTTTCAAATTTTCTTGTAGCTTAGCTCTTTAACAACGGCTGTCAGATTAATAAACAACCCAACGCTAAAAAATATTTCCTATAATCTTGGGATGGGTAATAAGGTTAGGAATTTTTACAACAATATAGCCAATCCAAACTCTGAAAACGGAGAGGTTACGGTTGATACACACGCAGCGGCGGTAGGGTTTTTAAATATTGTATCTGCCAAGGATGCATCTTCTATGACGTTGCTTAATAGCGATAAATATGGCTATAACCCACTTTACGCAGTATTAAAGGAAGCGTATCAGGAAGTAGCTAGGGAGAATGGGTATACTCCTAGGGAAATGCAGAGCATTAGCTGGGAAGCCATTCGTCTTCTTATTGATGAAAGTAAAAAAAATGAAGAAAACAGAGATGCTATAAATAAAATATGGAAAGATAAAAACGATAAAAACATAACTCATGAACAAGCTACTAGATCAAATATTAAAAAATTCACCTACGGAGAGCCGGAGTGGGATAGAGCAACCAACGAAGGAGTCGATAATGAAGCATTGCAAAAAGATGGGTATTCCCTTTACAAAAGAGATGGTGATGGCGGTGATATACGGGGACAGCGAAATGAGGCCAGAACGGGTTCCTCCAACGTGGCTGTCGGATATGGAGGATTAGAACAAGTGTGGAAACCAAGTAGTTTTGGGGTTCAATTTCAATCAGAGGATATTAGTTCCCCATCGTTAAAAAAATTCGTTGTAGGCTATGCTCCATTCAGAGAGGGTGGTATCGAGAAGATGGGGGATAGCTTAAAAGCCTTTGAAGATAAAAAATATAAGCAATGGCTGGCTATGGCAGACCAGTTTGCGAAAGAGCTTGGCATAAGTCTGGATGCTACAACTAAAACGGTAGGCGTATATGGTGCTACAAGCTCTAAAATGGAGGCAAGTTCTGTTGTGACAATAGTCGCTACAGATGAGCAGGCAATGGTTTTTGCAGCCTTAATGGGGACGCTTGCCCCAGATGTGCAACACTCTGTTATGTTGAATACTTACGATGAAAGTGGGGAGGATGTTGAGCATAGGGTTACGTTTAAAGACAGGGAGTCTGCCGAAAGCTTTTTAAGCAACAAAAATGCTTACGGGGTGTCCGACGTCTCGTTTGAGCCAGACACTAATACTGCCCTTATTTTGGACATAAGCAGATTTAATGCTATTTTTGATTCAGATAAATTCTTAAAAGATTATGGAGAATCAATCACAGGACACAAACAAAACAAAGTCGTCAACTCCTTTATCGAGGAGCAAGACTATGCAGGAATACTTCAAAAAGAGAGGGATTCCGACGGAAGATACAACAAAGGGGAATCTGGGCAAAACCTCAATGATATTCTCAAGCTTGCCATCAACAGAATCAACAGACGCAGCGGAGACCGCTCTTCATTACCGCAATCAGCGCAAGAAAAGTTAACCGAAAGGTTAAATAAAACCGTCTTTGGATACCTAGATAAATTTAGAAAACAATTTGGGTTACCAAAGACAATGGCTATTGGTAGGCCAGTTCCGTTTAATGCGGAAACTTCCCGTAAAATATTTGAGGCTTATTCTTTATTAGCGACAGACAATTCTGCCGACCCAGACGTTAAAGCTGCTTACGACCAATTGGTTAAAGAGGTTGACGCTCAATATCGCTATCTAGTAGATGAAGTTGGATTGAAGGTTGATTTCATGGAGAACGATCCGTATGAAGATAGTGTTGAAATGATGGCAGATGTTTACGACAATAATCATCTAAAGGTTTTTAAAGGCGGGGAGCCTCATCCTTTTCTTGATGCCAGAGATT
>JAWXCO010000203.1:0-13080 GCA_034408705.1 Bacteroidota bacterium | reverse complement strand
TTATGCCATCGCCCTTTAACGTAGGCGGAATGCGATAATCAATTTTTTTTTGAAGGAATATAACAGAACAGTCCCGCCTCAGGCGGGACTGTTTGTTTTTCATGGCTGATTTTGGATAACAGATTTTAATCCATATCGATATCAAAGTCGTCATCTGACTTATCAAAGTTGAATTTTTTATGTTGATTCAGGAAACTGCGGTATTTATTGTAGGTCTGTTCAGCAACTTTTTTCCCGTTAATGAATAATTCACCGTCTTTGTGCCTGAGGGTGTAACTATCTTTTTTACTGATCAGGCCATCTTTGTCCAGCCCATCTACAAACACTTTATATTCTTTGATGGTGACTTTGGCTTTTTCAATTTCCTCTTTGGCCTTCTTCATTTCTTTTTCCATTTTAGGACCCAGCTCTTTCATTTCTTCACCCAGTTTTTTCATGTCGTCCGCTAAGTTCTTCATGTCAATATCTTTGACCTTTTCAATCTCGAGCTTTATCTTATCAAAGTCGACCTTAGCCAAAGATTCCTGTACGTCTTTCTGAATTTTAGCCATATCTATGTCTTTCATAGCATCGGCGATTTCTATTTTTATTTTATCAAAATCAATTTTTGCCATTGATTCCTGCACTTCTTTCCGGATCCTGGCCATATCTACTTCTTTCATCGCATTCGCTACCTGTACTTTTATATTCTCCAGGTCTACTTCTTTCAGGGCTTTTTCAATTTCCACCCGGATCTTAGCACCATCCACATTTTTCAGGGCTTCTGCTACTTCTTTCCGGATCTTGTCAAAATCAATATTCATATCAGCATGGTCCAATTCTTCCAGTACATCATCCAGGTCACGGACCTTTTTGTCTCTGTCAGTTGATTTCTTTTTAGGAGTGGTGTCGTTCACCGGTTGCCCGTATTGGCCGGGCGTTTGTTTGTTGCCCCAGGATACAAGGCCTACCGTCAATATAATAGCAGCGATCGCCAATAATAAGACGGAGGTTTTAGGGTTTGTTGGTTTCATACTTGTAGTTTTAAATGGCTGAATAGTTTGTTTCACGAAATATTTCGTATCAAATATACGACTGGTTTCGTACAAAGTTCCAGACAAGGTCGGATAAAGGAAATTTTAACAAATGTTGCCCGGAGATGGTAACCGAAGAGATTCAGGGGTGCAGCTTTATTGACTAACTTCTCTGCGGCCTCCCCGCCTCCGCGGTTATTTTTTTTCTCGCAAAGAAGAAAAGACGCTTTGAATGCTAACGTATGGCGAACTGGCATGGCGTGTACTCAGAACAAAATTCGGTAGTCCCTTATTATCTAAGAAGCTAAAGTGAAGTGAATAGTTTTAATGCTGAGATTCAAAGGCGCAGGTTTATTCGCTAACTTCTCTGCGACCTCCCCTCCTCCGCGGTTATTTTTTTCTCGCAAAGACGCAAAGACGCTTTGAATAATAAGGCTTGGCGGTCTGGCTTACAATCAATTCTTCCTGAATGCCCACTTTATCATCTCTTTCCAGCTAGGTTTTTTACCGTACATCAGGATACCAGTACGGTAGATCTTGGCGGCGAACCAAACCGTAAAAATGAAGCCCAGTACCAATGATGCCATGGAAAGACCCAACTGCCACCAAGGCACCGTGTTAGGAATCCCAAAGGGTATCCGGGCCATCATTACAATTGGCGAACTGAACGGAATAATACTGGCCCATACAGCGATCGGGCTCGTAGGATTGGCGACCGCCGAACTCATTAATGCGATAGAAATAATGACCAGCATAGTAATAGGGAAACTTAAGGACTGAGCTTCCCGCATATCTTCATTGACCGCACTGCCGATGGCGCCATATAAAGAAGCATAGAAAAAGAAACCTCCAAGGAAATAAAAGGCAAAACAGAATAATATCAGGGGCAGGTTGACACTTGCAAACATACCCTGCATACTGCCCACTAATTGATTGGCCATACCACCACCACCGGAAGAGAATTTCCCTACATTATATACAATGAAAACAAAAGCAATCCAGAGCAGGAACTGTGTCAGGGCCACCATACCAATACCCAGTATCTTACCCAGCATCATCTGGAAAGGTTTTACGGAGGAAACAATTACTTCGGCGATCCGGTTTGTTTTTTCTTCCATTACACCCATCATTACCTGGGATCCATAAATAAGCAGAATAAAATAGATCAGGAACCCGCAGGCATAACCAATACCTTCCGCTGTTTTTACATCTGCTTTTTCATCATTGATATTCTTTGCTGCCAGGCCCAGGTGACTCGTGTTCAGGATTTGCTGTTTAGCGGCATCAATTTGCAGGCTGTCATTTTTTATTTCATCCCAAATGCGATTTAACTTCTTTTCCACCGGCATCGTGGAAGAACTTCCGTAGGACTTGCCGGCCTTAAATTCTAGATCCTTTGTACCTGTTTGCCAGTCAATGGGAGGTACGACTATATATCCATCGTATCCCTCTTTTTTATGATTAGCTATTATATTCGCCGTATTGGACTGTACCAATACAAGGGTGGAGCTATTATCAAGTTTATTTTCCTTTTCCAGTGAGGCCTGGGAAAAATAGCCGGAAGAATCTATTACAGCTATAGTAAGGTTCTGTTTACTTTTATTGGCAATATATCCCATCCCAAAGATCAGGGCCAGGTAAAGTAAGGGAAACAGCAATGTAGAAATAATAAACGTTTTTTTTCGCACCCTTGTCAGGTATTCCCTTTTTATAATGAGCCATATTTTTTGCATGAGGACTGGTTTAGTTGGTTTGAATACGATTATATTTTTTGTCCGAAGGTCAATGACTCCTTTGGAGACTCCTTTTGGAGAAATTGACGGGCTGTTGGTGTTCCTTCCACGAGTTTGATAAAAATATCGTTCAACGAAGGCAATATTTCATTGAACGAATGAATAGCAGTGCCCTGTTGCAGTAAGTACTGCAGCACATCATTGGGCCGGTTGCCTTCTTTTATTTTTACAATATGGGAACTGCCTTTAGTTCCGACCGCTTCAAACGGGGCATTGCCGTTGAAGGAAGGCATTTCAGTGGCTCCAATGCTGAACAGGTTCTCTTTAAAATCCTGTTTGATCGCTTTTACCGTGCCATCCAATATCTTTTTTCCTTTATTGACCAGTGCAATATGGTCGCAGATCTCTTCTACCTGCTCCATCCGGTGAGTACTGAAAATTATCGTAGCCCCGTTTTTGGCCAGGTTGAATATTTCGTCTTTGATCAGGTTACTGTTCACCGGGTCCAGCCCGCTGAAAGGCTCATCCAGTATGATCAGCTTCGGATTATGCACTACAGTGGTGACGAACTGGAGTTTCTGGCTCATCCCTTTTGACAGGTCTTCTACTTTTTTATTCCACCAGCTTTCCATTTCAAATTTGATAAACCATTGTTTGATCTTCGCTAATGCATCTGCTTTCCGCAACCCTTTCAGTTGTGCCAGGTACAGGGTCTGTTCACCGATCTTCATTTTTTTATATAACCCTCTTTCTTCCGGCATATAGCCAATCTGCCCGACATCATTAACCGGATCAAATTGTTTGCCGTCAAACAAGATCTGTCCTTCATCGGGATAAAAGATCCCGGTGATCATCCTGATAAGGGTTGTTTTACCGGCCCCGTTAGGTCCGAGCAGTCCGAATATCTGACCTTTTTCCACGGTCAGGCTGATATCATCTACTGCTTTTTGTGTAGCGAAATATTTTTTCAGGTTTTGCAGTTCCAGTAAGGTCATGTGTATGAAATTGTGACACAAAAATAGTTGTCCTGCCGGGATGTATATAATAAATCGGCAAAGGGTCAGAATATTGCCGTAAACTGCATAAACAGTTTCCGAATTGCGCGGTTACCTCCTGCTGTTTCTGCAACTTTGCGGTCCAAAAAGCTCAGCTATGAAAAGATTTCTTTTTCGTATTCTCCTGTTAGTCGTTACGGTCTTTTTTTTTAGCAGTTGGGGTTTTCTTGTTCATCGTACCATTCATCAACTGGCGGTATATGAACTACCGGGTGAAATGCGGCCCTTCTTTTATAAAAACATGAACTACCTGGTCGAAAATGCAGGCCGCCCCGACCAGCGCCGTAACCAGGATTCAACAGAAGCGTCCAAACATTTTATCGACCTGGAAGCCTTTGGGGATTCTGCTGCGTGGAAAATGCCTTTTAAATGGGAGGATGCTGTCGCCGTTTTTACAAAAGACAGTTTACTGGAATATGGTTATGTTCCGTATCATATCATTACGATGAAAAATAAGTTAACGGGCGCCTTTCGTTCCCTGCAAAAAGACAGCATCCTCTTTTATGCTACCGACCTCGCTCATTATATCGGTGATGCCAATGTACCCCTGCATACCTCTCTTAATTATGATGGGCAATTGACCAACCAGCATGGTTTGCATAGCTTATGGGAAAGCATGGTACCGGAAATTGAGATCGAACACTACAATCTATACAGTCACCATAAGGCCAGCTATTTGAAAAACCCGGCACAAACTGTATGGGACTGTATACGGAGAGCTCACAGCTTGCTACCGGGTGTTTTCGGCAAAGAAATACAAGCGACAATAGGATTTACCGATTCAATGAAATTCAGGGTGCAGACAAGAAGAGGCAAGGAAGTAAAATCATATACTTCTGGTTTTGCAAAAGCCTACAGCCAGTTACTGGGTCAAACCATCAACGATCAATTATTACATTCTGCCAGCATGATCTCGGATTTCTGGTACACGGCATGGGTAGATGCAGGTAAACCTGACCTGTCCGGTATTATCTCCAATTTTCAACAGCAGGATAAAGAAGCATTGAAGGCAGAACAAAAGGCCTGGAAAAGAAATGAGCTGATCAAAAACAAAGTTCTGATCTCCCGGATACAGGCGCCACAGCAACAGCCGTAGGTCCTAAAAGGTAGTTATCACTGTACTTTTAAAGCGATCATAGAGGCTACCCGTTCACCATCCATCGCAGCACTCACAATACCTCCCGCATAGCCTGCGCCTTCAGCACAGGGATAAAGGTTCCTGATCTGTGGATGCTCTAAGCTTACCGGGTCTCTTGGAATACGGACGGGTGAAGAAGTCCTTGATTCGGTGGCCACCACTACGGCCTCGTTCGTAAAGTATCCTTTCATTTTTTTTCCATACGCTTTAAAAGCTTGTTGCAGGCTGGTATGAATAAACGGGGGTAATACATTTTTTAATGGGGCAGATTGAAGCCCGGGCAAATAAGAACAAGTAGGCAACGAAGAAGATATTTTGTTCTCAGCAAAATCAACCAGTCGCTGTGCCGGGGCTACAAATTTTCCTCCTCCCGCAATAAATGCTTTTTGTTCAACAGATTTTTGAAATTCCATCAACAGTAATGGGTTACCAGGACTAGTAATTATTGATTTTTCGTTTTTAATTGAACTCCATGCATCTTTTTCTTCTACTGATACCACAATACCGCTATTCGCATATGGGTTATTTCTTTTAGAAGGACTCCAGCCATTCACGACCAGTTCGCCAGGCGAAGTGGCAGCCGGTGCAATGATACCTCCGGGACACATACAAAACGAAAAAACACCTTTTCCATCTACTTGTTGCACCCAGCTATAGGCAGCTGGCGGAAGAAACTCGCTCCTGGTTTCACAATGGTATTGGGCACGGTCAATCAGCGATTGAGGATGTTCTACCCGTACACCGAGGGCAAAGGGTTTGGCTTCGATCAGCATTTTTTTTGCATGTAATAATTCAAAAATGTCTCTGGCAGAATGTCCGGTGGCCAAAATAACGGCAGCCGCTTCAACCGAATAGCCATCTGCTGTTCTTACTCCTTTTATTTCGTTATTGAGCAACAAAAAATCAACGACTTTCTTTTCAAAATTAAATTCACCACCACAATCTTGTATCATTTTTCGCATGGCGGTAATGATCTGCGGAAGCTTATTGGTACCAATGTGCGGGTGGGCTTCATATAGTATCTGCTGCTCTGCTCCAAAATGTACAAAGAGATTCAGGATTCGATTGATATCTCCCCGCTTGCTGCTGCGGGTGTATAGTTTCCCATCACTATAGGTTCCGGCACCACCTTCGCCAAAACAATAATTGCTTTCAGGGTTTACTTCACCTTCTTTATTCAGGATGGCAAGGTCTCTTCTCCGGGCCCTTACATCTTTTCCTCTTTCGAGGATGATGGGACGGATACCTTTTTCAATCAATTGCAGGGCTGCAAACAAACCAGCTGGTCCTGCGCCGATAACGATCACCTGTTCTTTTGCTTTCTTTACATCCGGGAAATGAAAGGGTAGCAGTTTCCGTTGGACAAAGGGTTCATTAATATATGCTACCAGTGAAAGGCTTATCCAGGCCTGACGGCCCCTTGCATCAATAGAGTGTTTTAGTATTGTATAGCCGGTAACAGCTGATTGCGTTACAGTTGTTGCTTGCGCAATATATTTTTTTACCAGCGTTTCACTGGCGGCTTCCGAAGGAAGCAACCTGAAGGAAAGAGTCTTTTGCATATTGTCAGGTTTTTATCCTGAAATGAGCTGTCCGGGGGAAGCTACAAATTGAACTCCGGCAAAGATGCAAATAAAAAACCGGTAATATTTTTTTAAATCCTTGTTGTGGCCGTAAAATATTTATACCTTCAAACGAGCCCCCGGTTATGAAAAAAAATCCCCGTATTGCCTTTCTTGTTTTTGTTCTCCTTGTTACAGGCTTCTCCTGCAATACGATATACCAGAGCCAGTCACTTCAATATCAAACCTACCGCATCAATGAAAAGCAGGCAAAGGATTCTGCAGTCCTGAATTTTTTGCAGCCGTATAGTGATAATGTAAACCGGACGATGAATGATGTGATTGGTGTAGCGGAGATCAGTATGGATAAAAAGCAACCGGAATCTTCGCTGGGTAATTTCATGGTAGATGCTTTTCTGGTGATGGCTACTGAGAAATATAATACAAAAGTAGATGCTGCTTTTCTAAACATTGGCGGGATACGGTTAACACAACTGGCAGCGGGTAATGTAACGACCGGGAAAATATTTGAGCTGATGCCTTTTGATAACCTCTTACTGCTTCAGCATTTGAAAGGAAATATATTGCAACAGTTTCTAGATCTGACGGCTGAACGGGGAGGATTCCCGGTGGCTGGTATCAGTATGCAAATCAAAGACAAGAAAGCCGTGAATGTAATGATCGGGGGGAAGCCTCTTGATCTCAATGCGACCTATGTTACGGCTAATTCAGATTTTTTGGCTAATGGTGGCGACAACGCTGATATGCTCAGGGGCGTGCCGCAGATCACCAATGGCTACCTGATGCGGGATGCCATCATTGACTATATTAAAAAGCTGAAAAGCCAGGGTAAAAATATCAGTGCCAAAATTGAAAACCGTGTTACCTATGCTCAGTAGAAAAAGTTTTATCCGGCAAACGGCTCTTTCGGCCGGGGCGATTATGGCCGGGCCTTCCATTGCTAGGGCGACGGAGTACTTTAACCCCCTTCGACTCACAATCCTGCATACCAATGATGTGCATAGCCGCCTGGAACCCTTCCCGATGGATGGTGGCCGGAACCAGGGGCTTGGTGGAGTGGCAGCCCGTTCCGCACTGATAGAAAAAATACGACAGGAAGAAGAGCAGGTGTTATTATTTGATGCCGGTGATATTTTCCAGGGCACTCCTTATTTTAATATCTATAAAGGTGAGCCTGAAATCAAAGCCATGTCGGCAATGAAGTATGATGCCACCACTATTGGTAACCATGATTTTGATGCAGGGATGGAAAACCTGGGTACCCAATTAACAAAGCATGCTAGTTTTCCGATGCTGGTCAGTAATTATGATTTTACCGGAACACCAATGGAAAATAAAACACAACCGTATAAAATTTTTAAGAAAGGGAAATTAAAAATTGGTGTGTTTGGGGTGAGTATTGAAGGAAAGGGATTAATACCGGATGGTTTATTTGGTGCCACTAAATACCTGGATCCTGTGCAAAAAGCCAACGAAGCTGCAGAACGTTTAAAACGAAACGAAGGTTGCGATATGGTTATTTGTTTATCGCATCTTGGCAACTTATATAAAGAGAGCAACAAAGTAAGTGATGAAGTGCTGGCAAAAGAGACAGAAAATATTGACCTGATCATTGGTGGACATACCCATACTTTCCTGGATAATCCGCTTCAATATAAGAATAAAAAAGGAGATGACGTGATCGTCAACCAGGTGGGTTTTGCGGGTATTATTCTGGGTCGTTTAGATTTTGAATTTTCCAAATTTTCCGGTAAAAAATTAGCCAAAAATCATAATATTACTGTTTCACAAAAAACAGGGTGATAAAATTTTTTTTTATAAAAGAAATGGTGATATTCGCCTTCCTGTCCAACTTTTTTTATTGACATTGTGTGGAGATTTTTTTTGGACATATTTCGCAGAACAACTATAGATAACCCGGTATAAACTGCTTACTAATCTGATGGAGAAGAACGCTGAAAAAATCTGGACCAATTGTTTAAAGATCATCAAAGACATTGTTGAGTGGCAGCATTACAAAACCTGGTTCGAACCCATCCATCCTGTTTCTTTAAAGAATAATGTATTAGTGATACAGGTGCCGAGTCAATTCTTTTTCGAATATCTTGAAGAACATTACGTAAATTTATTAGCGAAGACCTTAAAAAGAGAATTAGGTAAAGATGCCCGCCTTGAATACCGCATCATGGTGGACAGTGGTAACAGTAAAAACAAACCTGTTACCATGGATGTAAGCGGCCAGGGTTTTAAAACTTTTTCAAATAACGAAATGGATTTCCCTCTTGTCATAAATAATCCTGTTAAGAATCCCTTTGTTATACCGGGTCTTAAGAAAATGCAGATCGACCCGCAACTCAATCATATTTATACATTCGAAGCATTTATAGAAGGTGACTGTAACCGGGTAGCCCGCCGTGCCGGCAAAACTGTGGCTGAAAAACCGGGTACCAACTCATTCAACCCACTGGTCATTTATGGCGGGGTCGGACTGGGGAAAACCCACCTTGCCCAAGCTATCGGGAACGAGGTTAAACGATCACATCCCAACAAAGTAGTGTTGTATGTAAGCTCGGAAAAGTTCATTAACCAGTTTATGGACCATAGCCGGAACAACGCCATCAACGATTTTATCCATTTTTACCAGTTAATCGATGTATTAATAATAGATGACGTCCAGTTTTTTGCAAAAGCTGAAAAATCACAGGATGCCTTCTTCGCTATTTTCAATCACCTGCACCAATCACATAAACAGCTGATCCTTACCTCCGATAAATCACCTAAAGACCTGGATGGGGTACAGGAAAGACTGCTTAGCCGTTTTCGCTGGGGATTAAGTGCTGATTTACAGGTGCCGGAATATGACACCCGGATCGAGATCCTGGAAAAAAAGATGAAGAATGACGGGCTGGAAATGCCTAAGGAGGTGGTCAAGTACATCGCATATAATATAAGTAATAATGTAAGGGAGCTGGAAGGGGCCTTAATTTCACTGTTGGCACAATCTTCGCTAAATAGAAGAGAAATTGATTTAGACTTAGCCAAGAAAGTGTTACGAAATTTTGTAAAATCATCCAGCAAAGAAATTACTATCGACACCATCCAGAAAATGGTGTGTGAGTACTTTGATGTGGCCTATGACAAACTTTTGCAGAAGACCCGCAAAAGGGAGATCGTACAGGCAAGGCAGATTACTATGTACCTGGCCAAAGCTTTTACCAAGAATTCGCTGAAGACAATTGGTGAGCATTTTGGGGGCAGGGATCATACTACCGTTATCCACTCTTGCCAAACGGTAAAAGACCTGATGGATACTGATGGGGTATTCCGCGAGAATGTACTGGAGCTCCAGCAAAAAGTGCAACTGGCAGCGATGTAATCGATACTAATTAAAATATTGTAAACCCAGGTTCTAACCAGTTTTGTTAGAATTTGGGTTTTGTTTTTTTGGGATTTCTTAGCTGTTATCTTTACTTTTGCCCCCCTGTTGAGCAATTGGGCAAATTATTATAATTGCAGCCTGGTAAGCAAATTGAAAGTTGAGCATTGAATAGGAGAGGTGCCTGAGTGGCCGAAAGGAACGGTTTGCTAAATCGTCGTACGGGTTAAACTGTACCGTGGGTTCGAATCCCACCCTCTCCGCGGTAGCCCACCGAAGCGTTTGCTCCGGGGGGCTTTTCTATTAAAAACGTTCTTTCAATACAAACCTGATTAAAATACCGTACAACGGGTATTAGCCAACCAACCAAACCTGGCTATATTCGATCATTACTAAAATACAGAAATATGAAAAGGGCTCTAATCATTGCAATTGGTCTTATTTATGTGAGTGAAACGGCGAACGCACAGAGTTTTCCCCGGCCCAATTGTACTACCATCGTCGGCGATGCCATGCTGAAAGAAATGGATACAACCAAAAAAAGAGGGGTAAGTGATAATTATCATACCTGGCCCAATGGTAAAATACTGTTGGTCAAATTCATGCCCGGTGGAAGTAAAGTAATCCGTGACAAAGTGATGCTTTGTGCGAAGGAATGGGAGAAGCATGCCAACCTCACGTTTAAATTTGTACCAGACACAACCGCCTTTACGAATATCCGGATCAAACTGGGTAAAGGATACGGCCATAACTCTGCCGTAGGAACCGAAGCAGGTTTCCGGCCACAGAATAATCAAACGATGAATTTTGATACCTTGTTCTTTGCTGATGGTGATTATTACGTAGCCAAATTGCAGAAAAAGGGATTCAAAGCCCCTTATAACCTGAACCAGTTAGTGGCAGAAATGAAGGCTGATCCTGATCATTGGAACTTTGCTGAATTGAAAAGGGTAGTGACCCACGAATTTGGTCATTCGATCGGTTTGTTGCATGAGCAAAGTTATCCCGGAGCTGTCAACTGGAAAAAAACAGATTCGGTTTATAATTATTACCAGGAAACACAGGGCTGGGACAAGGCGAAAGTGGATTTCAATGTGTTTGAAATGTCGAACCAGTTTTATACCAACGGTACTACCTATGATCCCAAATCGATTATGCACTATGCCATCAATGCATGGGAAACCACCAATGGTTATTCTGTAAAACAGAATTACGACTTGTCTGTAGGCGATAAAACATTAATTGCGGGCCTGTACCCGAAAGATAAAAAAGAGTCAACCCTCGTTGTGCCTAAAGTGGATATCACCAATTTTGGTAAGTTGTCCGTGGTCACTAATAGTGCCAAAAAAGGTATATCTATTTACCCGGTCTTCGACCTGAAGACCAATTCAAAACTGGGACAGGTATATGTTGTTGCAAGACTGGCGGATGAATATGGCTATTATATCCCAACCAGCAATCAGTATTATAACTGGGGCGGAACTGCAGCTACCTATTTAAAGATGAACCTTTTGCCTAATTCCAAAGTGAGTTATAATAAGACCACGAAAAAGAACCTGGAGCTATTCTTTCCTTTTGCGCAGATGCCAGAACTCAATGGCAGAAAGGTCATGATTGTTTTTGCTGTTTACCTGGACGATGTGGCCAACGGGCAGATGGATAAACTCATGTATTTCTCTACGACCACACCTCTCAGTGTGACCAAATAAATGAAACGCCAAAGAAAAAGCCAGAACAAGCTGAAAATCCAGCTTGTTCTGGCTTTTTAGCAAATTGACCCTGCTGTTAAAAATAAGCAGTAAAATAAGGCCGGAAGCCTTTATATTTGCACACCCATTCCGATAACTATCGGAACAGTTCGGGAAGTAGCGCAGGCCGGTAGCGCACCTGGTTTGGGACCAGGGGGTCGCAGGTTCGAATCCTGTCTTCCCGACGAGACTTCAAAGCCCTTGGCGAAAGCCGAGGGCTTTGTTATTTCGCAGCAAGCAAGCTTGCTTGAAATTGCGGAGGAATAATAAAGACCGAACGAGCGAAGCGATAAGGGTTTTGAAGTTTCGCCACCACCTCTTTAGGATCAGCGAAGCTAATCCTGTCTTTCCGGCAACCTCCTAACGAAGAAAATATAAATGACCGCAAATCATTCAACTAAATACAAAGAAAAACACCATTCTGGTGAGCGGAATTTACTCTTAATTGACAGATGATTTTGAGTTTGTTTTTTGCTAATTAAACTCATTCATAGTATGAGGGTGAGTAAAGTCCATAGCGAAAAATAGAACTGAGGGGCGATAAATCGGAATAATTTCCACTCCCTTTTCGACAATAAACTATTAGAAAGCAAGGCTTGCCACTCTTACAGTCTTCTCCTTATCATCCGTCCACGCAAATATCAATCTTTTTCCCGACCGGGTCATTTGTGGAAATCCGCTGGACCGGGCTTCGGAAGAGGAAGCAATTTGAATCGAAGTTTGCTTTGTTCCATCTGCCGTTACTTTTACTGCTTTAATGGCAGTGCCTTCCATCCAACTAACCATAGCAGTATTTTCATCCAGCATCACCAGATCCACACGGCCAATTGGGTTACCTTCATCAATACGAATTGTTTTTTTAAATGTTGCTCCTCCATCTTCTGAAAAAATTACATTAACCTGTCCATTTTTTTCCGGCATAGAAAACCAGGCGATGGCCAGGTGATTACCTATTGCATCTGCCCGGGGACCATTAACGGGACACCCTTCGATTTTCCATTGGTCAGGAAAAATTATTTGCGGTGCTGTCCAAGCTCCATTTACATAACGGACAATTGCCATATCCCTGATTTCATCTTCCGAACGGTCTCTGTAAATTACAACAGGACCATTGGTTGTTATAGCTGCACTCGTTTGGCAACAATCACAAACCCGGTTGTCCAATTCCCATTCTTCTTTTTTATTTCCCTGCTTATCAACAACAGCACCTCGTAAACTCATTTGCCCATGATGGCCTTCATGTCCGGATTTGCCTTCTTCCATAACTGTATTTCTTCCATCCAGCCATGCCACAAAAAAATCATTATTGTAAGGAACCATTGAAACAAATCCATGTTCAGCCTGCTTGCCGTCATCATTCAGCGTCTTTGCAGGGAACCATGATTTTCCTTTATTGTCAGAATTTAAAAACTTGATATCATATGTATATTTGCT
>JAWXCO010000202.1:0-72967 GCA_034408705.1 Bacteroidota bacterium | reverse complement strand
GCAGGGGCTGCTGCAGGCCTTTGTACTTTTAGCTTTTGTTGCAGGCACTGCAGTTTGCCACGTTTCCAGGTGCTGCTGAGTATGCCGTAATGCCTTATACGTACAAATCGCTTTGGCAAAATATGCCGGGCAAACCGGCGGGCAAACTCCTGGTTGCTAAATATCATTTACTTTGATTTGCCCTTCTCACAACATTACTATAGTCTGATAAAATTAATTAAATGCTTTTTTTTATTGCTTTTTCCTTCAATTTCACCAAGGGCTTCTTGAAATACTAGTAGTGAGAAATAAATTACTCACTTTATGTGTGAAACATGTAACATTTCCCCAAGGTTATATAAGAAAAGTGTAGTTTAAGATACACATCTTTTTGGCACAGTTTTAAGACAATATATTATTCATTATCAATTATTTCAAATTCAAAGTCCCGTTCAGAAAATAATAATAATAATAAATTTAGTTTAGTAGGATTTCAGGATATGTCAGGTTGGCGAAATGGGCAACAAAAACACAGTGATTTTCCAACCTTCTCACAGTGGCCAACGAAATGGCAGGCGAGTTTGTAGCCCGTTTATAAGAAGTCCTGCTAAACAAATTTATTTAAGGATAAATGGAAAAAAATTAAAATAAATTAAAATGAACACTTCTGCTTCCGAGCCAATTGACAGCAATATAACTTCAGGCGAAAATAAATCCTTTTGGACAACATCAACGGAGCCAATTATTTTTGAAAAACTAAATCAAAATATTGAAACCGATATTTTAATTGTTGGTGGTGGCATATCAGGTCTTACAACAGCCTACTGTTTATTAAAAGCAGGACGAAAAATAATTTTAGTAGAAGATGGATATATAGGCAGCGGAGAAACTGGCAGAACAACAGCACACATTACCTGTGCACTTGACGACCGTTATTTTGAACTTGAAAAAATATTCGGAAAAGAAAAAGCAATGCTTGCAGCAAACAGCCACATGGAAGCAATTCAATTTATAGCGAATACAGTTAAACACGAAAACATTGATTGCAATTTTAAACGGGTTCCCGGATATTTATTTTTAAGCGGAAGCGATACAAAAGAAACATTGGAAAAAGAATATGAAGCAACAAAAAACGCAGGACTGCTCACAGAAATGTTAGAACAAGTTCCCGCCCTAGCATCCGAAGAAGGAAAAGGGTGCATTAAATTTCCTGAACAAGGGCAGTTTCATATTATGAAATATTTGAAAGGTTTGACAGATGCAATAATAGGCATGGGAGGACAAATTTACACCGAAACAAAAGCGGAAGAAATTTCCAAAAAGGGAGCAAAAGCAAACGGGTTTGAAATAACGGCAAAACATATAGTAGTTGCCACCAACACACCCGTTAACGATTGGGTTGTGATGCACACCAAGCAATGGCCCTACCGTACCTATGTTATTGCAGCAAAAATTCCGAAAGGAAAATTCCCTTACGCTTTATGGTGGGACACAGGCGATAAAAATTCTAAATGGATTGGGGCACCTTATCATTATGTGCGTTTGCAAGAACTTGATGATACAAATGATCTTTTAATTTCGGGTGGTGAAGACCATAGAGTTGGACAGGCTGATGATGAAAATATTCCCGAGGAAGAAAGATTTAGTAAACTCATCGAATGGACTAAAAAGAAGTTTCCTACAATGGAAAATGTTGAATACAAATGGTCAGGTCAGGTAATTGAGCCAATTGATTCAATGGCCTTCATCGGCAAAAATCCCGGCGACGATAATATTTACATCATTACAGGCGATTCAGGAAACGGTATTACACACGGAACGCTCGGCGGAATTATTTTAACTGACATCATCACTTCAAAAGAAAATCCGTGGGTAGATTTATACAGCCCTTCAAGAATAACTTTGAACACAGCAGGTGATTATTTACACGAAGTAGCAAACATGGTTGTCCAATATGCAGATTGGGTTACCAAGGGCGATGTAAAAGATGCCGATGAATTAAAACCGGGAGAGGGCGGAATAATTTCTTCAGGCTTAAAAAAGATTGCCGCTTACCGCGATGAACAAAATAACCTGCATACCTGCACCGCAGTATGTCCGCACCTGGGAGCAATCTTACAATGGAATGCAGAAGAAAAATCCTTTGATTGTCCCGCACACGGATCACGCTTTACAACAGAAGGTAAATTAATAAATGGTCCGGCAACTACCGATTTAAAAAAATTAGAAGTAAAACAAGAAAATAAAATATTACAAGCAGAATAAAAATTAAGTATTTAATAAATCAAATACTCAAAAAATAAAAATGGATAAATAAAGCCTCTTGGTAAACCTGAATGCAAAAGCAGGAAAAGAAAGTTAAGGGCAAGAATTTTTAAAAAGCGGATTAGCACTTCTTCTACATGTTACTTACAATGTGCATATTAAGATTTCAATTAGCGAAAACGCAACAATTACTCCAAGACCTTTATATCAAGCAACATAATCCATAAATACAACAGATCATTCAATGAAGAGCAGCCGATACTAAAAGGTTTGGCAAAATACGGGCTGAAGGAAGTTATCTTCGGCATTTGTAATTCTGTTGTGCTTTGGTTCGGGGCAGGACGTTATCAATTTAGCTTTTTGTTGTTATCTTCAACAAAAGTTTTTCAATCAGCATTTGTTCCGGGCTTGAGAAGCAACTATTCCCGTACTTCGCCAAGCTTCGACCGTTGTAATTTTATGATACTACGAAACATATTTCCCTTCCTGACCTTAATAATTGTTGCTATTTCTTTAAAAGGTCAAGTTAACGACCATAACATACGACAACAAGTTTTAGAAAAGCAAATTGTCGAGAGTTTATTTATTTTTGGCAACTGGACAGAAAAATGTCAAATCGAAACACATCTAAGACACTTAGGACAAGTGATTACGAAATCAGGAAAGATATTTAAGATTTTTAACTCAAGTTGGTTTTTGGCATTTTCGCATAGGGCAACATCAAGAATTTTAATTTTCAATAACCGTAATCAATATGTTGATGACTATTATGTAACCATGACTACTGACTTACCGACAAAAATCGAAAATGGAAAACTTATTTTTAATAACACTGATGAGGACTGTGATAAGTATCTTGTGACTGTTGTTAATTTGACTAGCGGACTTCCAAAACAGTTTTTTAGAAAATGTAAAGGGTAGCTTGGTAACTTTTATATTTTTCATTCGAATTAATCTTATACAGGAAAACTAGAGCCAACAGCATGGTTTCTGCTATGCGACCGACGAATATATCCTGGTCATATTATTACTAATGAACTTTACTTCCAACTTACTTAACACGGATGATTTTCGGAATATGTTCTCAACTTCAGTAACTTTAATGAGCTTTACGTTCCAGCTTTAGGATCACAGATCGCACTGCAGAAAGCTGTCATGAAATAGGAAATTCTTAATGACTTTCAAATGAAAATACAGGAAGGAGAAGTTTTTGCATTTAAAACTAAAGTTGGCTTCGGTTTCTTTCAGTTTGTATGCAGGGGACATTTAGGAGTAGAGCTGATGCGGGTTCTGGAGCCGATAAAGCAAATAAACTAAATCGCTCAAAAAGAAGTTAATCTAAAAGAAAGATATAGTTTTCACTTTGTAGTTAATGCTGCGGTAAGAAAAAAGTTGATTGAGCGAAGCGGTCAATTCGAAATTCCTTGTTTTTATCATGCTACAACTAAAGCCAGAACTGAGCACAAGATTAGAGGTGAGTTTTAGGGTTGGCATATTGTTGAGCAAAAAACATTGAAAAGAGAGTTGAAGCAAGAAATTAGCGCAGACTATCTTCTACTTTCGTCTCATGTTCATCCTATTGACACACTGTTGATTGAATGACTGGAAGCTACTTGGAGACTTGAAAACTGGAAATAGAATCGCCTGTAACATTTGGTTTGCTATTATGCTGACAGACCAATAAACCCTCATCTTTTTATTTTCCAATAGTTGTGGCTCCAGCTGGAGTTTTTCAATTTGGCTTTTAATCGTTAACTTCAAAATTATATTTTCGATTAGACTGCAGTTCCAGATTTACGTTTTTCAAATGCCCAGCCGAACGCAAAGCCCTAACTATATTCGCCATTAATAATAATGAAATCATCATTACTTTTTCTTCTTATCTTATCGATAATACTTTTTTGCTGTCTACAACCAACGAGTCCGTTATCTTAAGCAAAAGATAGGGCCCAATCAGTTATTGTTGATAGCACTATGAGTGACACTGTAAAACGGCACATTGACTTTATTTCTGATAGATATTTTTCAACTGTCAAGACGCCCATTGAAGCAAGGTTTTTTATAAATGGACTACAGACCGACAGTATTATTCAAAGTGATTTCAGCATGAATTCGTGGTACAGCAACAATAAAGACACAATTAATCTTGTGGCACATGTCAGTAACTTTGAAACCGTAGCCTTGTTAATACGATTTTTGAAGGGAAAACCATCGGTATTTTTATTCAGGGCACCGCATGACATCGGAGGAAGTAGGTATTTTAAGTCAAACTGGCCTGATACTTTTTCTCATCAAATTGAAGTTACACCTATTCGCTATCAACTAAAACTTTCTGAAATTCCAGACACAACGAATAAACAGGTTGTATTCGGACACATTGATTTGGAAAGTGGTGATTACTACGAGAAACGTGATTCAATTGAGCAAAGGCAAAATGTACAAATGAAGTTTTATTTCCGTTCTCAGTACATGGTATTTAAGGATTGACATCTACCTAACACTAAGCTTGCAGCTATGCTGGTTGACGAATAAATCCTGATCTGTAGTTCGCTACTCAGCTGTGGTCTGGGGAGATCCGTTTTCAATTCAACTGTATTTGTTAACTTCAACTTCAGTAATGTCTCATCCTGAAATAGGGCCACTCCAAAAAAGTGTATAAGTCAACCAGAATCAAGCCGATCCATTCTATTTAAGACATAGTATACACCATTGAATGCACCTGTAATTAATTTACTATTATGAAAAAAATAATGATTGCTATCTTTCTTTTCATCATGCTTTCTAATACTTCTTTTATATCACAGTCGCATGAGCTGAAAGAAGGTACCATAATAAATCTTTATGACGCTTTCAGTAAAGACACGACTCTGACAAAAGATTTTGGCTTTTCCTGTATTACAAAATACCAGGGTAAAACAATTCTATTTGATGCAGGGAGTAATGCGGACATATTTAAAGCCAACATAAAAAAATTAGGAATTAATTTAAAAAAAATTGACATCATCATTATTTCCCACGGCCATTTTGACCACTTGAACGGGCTTGACTATTTGCTTAAAATAAACCCGAAAGTAAAAATTTATTTTCCCTATGATATTTTTTGGGGGGCTCCTGTTCCCTTTGATGCAACAGGACAAGAGGATCGTATTAAAGACTCATTGCCTCAGCATATGCAATATTTTGACGGTGGCAGTACCAAATTTATCGTTAACCAATCGGGAAGATTCTGGAATGCGAATATTGAGTTTGTAAAATCTTCAAAAGAAATTTTTCCAGGTCTAAACCTTGTTTCGACCAGTTCTGCATATATGGGTTATTTTTCATGCTATCCGGGAAAAAGTTTTGTAGACGGTCAGTTTGATAAACCAAAAGATAATTGTCAGAATTCAGGCTTACCAGAATTATCCCTTTCACTAAAAACAGAAAAGGGAGAAGTGTTAATCGTCGGTTGCTCGCATACCGGCGTTGAAAATATAATCAGTGATTGCATTAAGCTGACAAATAATAAAATTGAAATGGTATACGGCGGATTTCATATGCTTCCATTTAACAGAATTCAAACATTGGACCTTGTTAATAAAATAAAAGATGATTTAAAAGTACATCGTGTTGCACCCGCCCATTGCACCGGACACCTTGCATTTAAACTTTTACAAGACAGATTTGGTAGTGATTATATTTATGCAGGACTTGGCGAGAAAGTTATATACAAATAATATCGTTTCAGAAAAGGAGAAGAAATGTAAAATTTTGGGTTTGCCAAATTGCCGGCTGACAAGACTATCTTCAACAGCAGTAACTCTACTGTTTTTCATATCCGGACCTGAAGTATAACTATTTAGCTTTTTGTTGTTAACTTCAACTTCATATAAAATCAACAACGGTTCCGGGCTGGCTGTTTCTTTTGTATCTGATCAAAAATTCTATTATACCATTTACCAGTAACGGGTTATGGGTTTATTAAATGAGAATGCTAATGAATATCATGACAGCTCACCGATTAATTATGCAAAAAATCAGAAAGGAAAATGAATGATCATACACAGTTCAGCCTGGATACGATGTATTACCGTGGTCTTGAACTGTTGATAAATAAGTTACTAAAAACAATTAGCATTTGATAAGTTGTCTTACCCGGGGCAGTTGCATGGCATTGATGAAAGAGTACACAACAGCTCCCTGTATTTCCCTAAAGTATTGGAGCCCTTTTGGAAAAATATATTGTAGATTTATTAAGCAATCTTTAATTTTTTACCATGAGTAATTATCCAAGCATATTTAATGATGTGGTTGGCCCGGTAATGCGGGGCCCATCAAGTTCTCACTGTGCTGCCTCATTAAGAATTGGCAGGCTTTGCCGTGATTTGATGGATCGAGAGATCAATCACATATTAATTGAGTTTGATCCGCATGGCTCTTTGGCTACCACACATAAAAGCCAGGGATCGGATATGGGATTATTCGGTGGTTTTTTAGGATGGGAAGCTTTTGATGAAAGACTACAATCCTCAGCAGCTTACATTGATACTGTCGGAATAAAAATTGAGATTGAAATTACACCGTTTACTGCAAGCAGGCATCCCAACACTTATCAGCTTACACTGAGTTCGAAAGATGAATCCAGACGAATGGTGGCTATTTCAACAGGTGGTGGCATGATTGAAGTTATTTCAATTGACGGTGCTACAGTTTCCATAGCCGGGGATTATTATGAAACATTGATCTATTGTAATGCGCCTGAAAAAGTAACCAGATACATTCAGGATGTTTTTGATTATGATTCCATTGAATGGCATTCCGGCGAACATTCCTTTATTGAAATAAAAGCACAGAAATTTTTACCGGATAATTTGTGTGATGAGCTAAAAGCATTTGAGGAAGTACACAGAATAAAAAAACTGGCGCCAGTATTACCCATCATGGCAAGAAAAAATCTGACAGTACCTTTTATAACCTGCGCAGAAATGTTGCAGTTCAATAAAGAAAAAAATCTTTCATTATGGGAACTGGCAATTGCTTACGAAAGTGAAAGAGGTAATATTTCAAATAAGGAAGTGTTTGAAAAGATGCGTGCCATTTTGCACATTATGGAAAATGCCATTCAGCTTGGTTTAAAAGGAACACAGTATGAAGATAGAATTTTAGGAAGCCAGTCTTTACAATTAAAAGAACAATTACAAAAAAAGCGTTTAACCGGGGGAGATGCCAATAATACCATCATCATGTATGTGTCTGCCATGATGGAAGTAAAAAGTTCGATGGGTGTAATTGTAGCCGCACCAACGGCCGGTTCTTGTGGGGCATTGCCCGGTGCTATCATTGGTATGGCAGAATCATTGGGTATTACAGAAGATGAAAAAGTAAAAGGTTTATTAGCAGCCGGATTGATAGGTGTATTTATTGCTGCGCATGCAACATTTGCGGCTGAAGTTGGCGGCTGCATGGCCGAAACCGGAAGTGGTGCAGGTATGGCAGCTGCTGGTATTGTGGTGATGGCAAAAGGTACTTTACAACAATCGTTGGGGGCTGCATCATTGGCCTTACAAAATTCACTGGGTTTAATTTGTGATCCTATCGGTAACAGGGTAGAAGCTCCCTGCCTGGGAAGAAATGTTATGGCCGCTACCAATGCTGTAGCCTGTGCTAATATGGCCTTATCAGATTACAATGCGTTAATTCCATTAGATGAAGTAATAGAAACTATGAAAAAAGTGGGTGATGAAATTCACCATACGTTACGATGTACCAATTTAGGCGGCTTATCAATTACTGCTGCTGCTAAAGAAATTGAAGCGAAACTGGAAGAACATTCACCTGTTTTTTTTAAAGTATGTTAAGTGTTTTGGACCAACTTGCTTTTTTGTTTCAACTATTCCCACTCCCTGAGAATTTAAAAATTGAAAATTGAACAAATGAAGAATGTACTTTTCGGTCTGTTGCTGGCAGGAGTTATCGGGTGCAATTCAAAAACCCAAAACACCAATGGGGACGCTGCATTTGCCAAATTTGAAGACTTGTTTTTAGATGCTTATTTTAAACAATACCCCGGCGCTTCCATCGCAAGCGGCTATGGTAAATATTACGACAGTCTGGTAATACCCGGCCCGGCCACTGTTGCCAATAATATTGCTTTCTCAAAGAAATGGATAAGCGAACTTGATAAATTGGATTCGGCCAAATGGAGTGATAACAATAAGATAAGTGCTCATATCCTGCGAAATCAATTGGAAAGTGATAGCTGGTATGCGTCTGTTTTCAAACCATATGAATGGAATGCGGCTCAATATAATATCAGCGGAGACTGTGATTATATTATTAATCAGCCTTATGCAACATTGGATGACAGACTTAAAATCCTTTCAAAATATTTACAACATTCGGATGTATATTATATATCATCCCTCAGTATGCTTACTAAACCAACAAAAGAACATGTTGAGTTAGCTATTATACAAAACCAGGGGGGGCTTGCTGTTTTTGGAAAGGCGTTGCAAGACTCCATCACTGCATCCCATTTAACATCATTGGAAAAAGATAGTTTACAACAAAATATTGCCAAAGCGACAACGGCAATGAAGGAGTATACTGCAGCTTTAAAAGAAATCGTTGCGGATAAAAGCTATGCCTTTCGTTCATTCAGAATCGGGAAAGATTTATTTACAGAAAAGTTTAAGTATGATATAGCTACCAATTTAACGCCTGAACAATTCTATGAAATGGCATTGGCCGATAAAAAAATACTTCATCGCAGGATGTATGAACTGGCCAATCAGGCCTGGACTAAATATTATACTACACAAGCCAAACCAGCTGATACCTTACAATTAGTGCAGATGGTACTTGATAAAGTTCAGCTTCAGCATGGTGCACCTAAAGATTTTCTTGCCTTACTAACCAGTCAGGTGCACCAGTTGAAAAAATTCATTATTGAGAAAGACCTGTTTGATTTTGATACTGTCAGCCCTCCAATACTGGTACGATTGATGCCTGAATATGCAAGAGGTGTATCTGCTGCCAGTGCTGAATTTGTACCGCCCTATCAAAAACAGGGAACAACTTATTATAATATAGATGACATTACTGCCTATTCACCAGAAAAAGCAGAGTTGGCTTTACGGGAGAATAATAATTATGGGTCACAAATTTTATCCATGCACGAAGCAGTTCCTGGGCATTGCATGCAGGGCATTTATGCAAATAAAAAATCGCCTGATGTTTTAAGGGCCGTTTTTCAGAATGGCGCTATGGTAGAAGGCTGGGCTGTTTACACGGAGGAAATGATGGTTGAGAATGGTTGGGGCAATCAGGCACCTGAAATTTCATTGGAGTTATACAGATGGTATCTCCGTGACCTGACAAATTTCATCATTGATTATGATATTCAATGTTTAAATAAATCAAGAGAAGCCATTATAGAATTATTGGTAAAGGAAGCTTTTCAATTACAAACGCAGGCAGAAAGTAAATATCGCCGGGCAACACTTTCACAAGTTCAGCTTTGCTCTTATTATACCGGTTATAAAGCTATTAAAACGCTGCGGGAAGAATACCAAAAGAAACTGGGAACTAAGTTCAGCCTGAAAGATTTTCATGAAAGATTTCTAAGCTATGGGGGTTCCCCTGTAAAATATATACGAGAAAGAATGTTGCAATAATTTTTATCCCGTATGAAAATGTGAAGTAATCGATCTGAAAAATATAGATATAAAGTTCAAGAGTCTGGTGCATAAAATTTTGTTGGCGCTGAGTATATCTGTTGTTTATCTTTTATTCCGCAGTTTTTTTACAGTCAGTGATAAACACATAAAAATAAAATCCCTGAAGTAATAATAAACTGAGCTTTAGTTGTGATTCATTGTTTTATTATTTTAAATATACTATACACGCTACCATCCTTCAACAAAAGAACATATTATAAATCAACGTTGAATTCTTTCTATAAGTTTATCCTGTTTACCCTTGTACTACATTTTTCGCTGGATTCTTTAAGTCAAAACCGCGATATCAGTTATATGAGTTCCGGTGGTAAACTAAAACCCTTGCAGGCCATTATGGATATCCGGCACTATACCCTTGCACTGGATATTGATATTCCTAATCAATCGATAAGTGGATATACAGAAATTGATTTGATATTATCGCAACCTACAGATACACTTTTATTTGATCTTGCACATTTGTACATCGTAAAAAATATTACTGTAGATAATAAGGCTCAAAAATTTTACCAACAGGCAGATCTTATTTATATCGTAAATGCAACTGGTTTTAAAACGGGCAATCAGAAAATTAAAATTAAGTATAGCGGAATCCCCCCTGTTGCAGTAAACCCGCCGTGGGCTGGCGGCTTTTCGTGGAAGAAAGACAGTAATGGAAATCCATGGGTAATCATCAATTGCTGGTTTGAAGGTGGTAAGATTTATTTTCCCTGCAAGGATCATCCCAGTGATGAACCCAATGAAGGTGCCGACCTGATCATTACCGTGCCTAAAGGATTAACAGTTGCCGGTCCGGGATTACTGCAAAAGCTGAGCACAAAAAAAGATAGACAAACCTGGCACTGGAAAACCAATTATACCATCAGTAATTACTGCATACTTTTTAATATTGGTAAATATGCAATTGGCCGTAAGAGCTATACTACAGTTAATGGGAACAATTTACCTATTGAAGTTTATTTACTGGAAGAAGACAAAGCCAATTTAGAAAAGATACTGGCCATGAAAGAAAGAGATACCCGGGTGCTGGAAAAATATTTTGGTGAATACCCCTGGGTCAAGGAAAAAATTGCGGTAGCAGAAACACCCAATTATGGTATGGAACACCAGACCATGATTACTTACGGCAATTGGGAAACCAGATTCAACTATCAGCAGGTTGGTGGCCAGGATTACTCGGCCAATCTCTTTCACGAATATACCCATGAATGGTTTGCCAATAAAGTAACCAATAAAGACTGGGCACATATGTGGATACAGGAAGGTATTACTACCTATGGTGAAGCTTTATTTTGCAGGGAGGCAGCCGGTGAACGGGGCTACGATAGTATGATGGTAATGATAAAAAGTGATATTCAAAATAAAAAACCCCTGGTACAGGGTAATGAAGTAAACACTGCTGATACCTACACCGGCGATATTTATAGCAAGGGAGCTTTTTTTATGCACATGCTGCGTTATATGCTGGGAGATGAGCTTTTTTTTCCAACGCTTAAAAAATTGGCTACAGATGCAAAGTATACTTACGATAATTTTGTTACCACCGATGATGTAGAACAGTTATTCAGCAAAGCATTCAACAAAAATTTAAAGCTTTTTTTTGATTTTTATCTGAGAACAACGAATGTACTTGATATTAATATAAAGGAAACCGGATATCATACATACGAAGTTAAAATCAATAATTATTTTATGGATTTACCTGTTGAGATTACGACAAATAATAAAACAGAGAAAATACTTTTGACAAATGAAGGCGTCACATTAACCAGCAATACTCCGCCAGGTGTTGATGAAAGGGGATTTTATTTGAAGAAAATCACCATTCAGTAAATTTTTCTGAGGAATAGCTTAAAAAAATTAACGCAATCATATTCTATGAAAAATATAAAATTTTCAATAGTTTATATACTGTGTTTACTGATGTCTGTAACAAGTGTTTTAGCCGACCATTTCCCCATTGATAAAAGAATTGATATAAGGAATTATGAGTTTCATATTATCTTCTCTGATAAGTCGAATGAAATAAATGCTACAGCTTTTGTAGCTGTTTATTTTAACCAATCAGGTGTAAAACAGTTCAGGCTTGATTTTACAAACAAAGGAATGAATAGGAAGGGAATGCTTGTAGATTCAATTAGCGCAGTGAATAAAACAATTTCTTACACACATACCAATAATGCATTATTGATAAATCTTGTCTAACCATCTTTATCCGGCAAAGAAATTACTTTTCAAATTAAATATCATGGTGAACCTGCAGAAGGATTACTTATAGGGCCAACCAAATACGGTGACAGAAGTTTTTTTAGTGACAACTGGCCAAACAAAGCCAGGAACTGGCTCCCGCTCATACATCATCCCTATGATATAGCCACTTGTGAATTTATTATAAAAGCACCGTTTCGTTATAAAGTTGTATCCAATGGCTTATTAATGGAAGAATCTATTATCAACAATTCAACCAAATTGACTGATTGGAAAGAATCTGTTCCTATTGCCACCTGGTTATATACTTTAGGAGTAGCCATTTTTGCAGTTCAATATGTTGACAAGTTCGAGGGTAAATCAATAGAATCCCGGGTATATTCCAAAGACAGAGTTGCAGGCTTTTATGATTTTGCAGTCTCAACAAAAGATGTATTATTTTTTTTTTTGCGATTACATCGGACCATATGCTTACGAAAAACTGGCAAATATTGAATCACCGGTTGTTAGCGGTGGTATAAAAGCAGCCTCAGCAATCGGCTACTCAGATAAACTGATTACAGGCGACAGGCCGGTAAGAACTTTTTAATAGATGATAGGTGCCGAAGAAATAAGAACTGTCGTTGCGGCCATTTTCTGTAATGCTGTAAAACATGCCTGGTTTTTCCAGAACAGTCTCTGCCTTCTGGTTTTTCCCAACATGATGCCGCAGGCAAACCCAGGAAAGGTTTACTGCAAGGCTGGCGTTTGGAATAACAATCTATTTCAGTTGCCGGGAGGAGAGTTCCAGAATACCAGCCTTACAGCAAGCACTTCACACCGATGAGATGGTTACACAAAAAAAGCTGCCTTCGACAAGGCAGCTTCAATATGAATAAACAATATTTTCGACTTACAAGGTTGCCATATCGATCACAAACCGATACCGCACATCACCTTTCACCATTCGCTCATACGCTTCATTGATATCTTCCATTTTGATCAGTTCAATATCACTGACGATATTATGCTCGGCACAAAAATCCAGCATCTCCTGTGTTTCCGGTAAACCACCAATCAAAGAACCCGCAAAACTCTTCCGGCCAAAAATGATATTGAAAGCAGGGATCTGCGCCGGGGTTGGCGGCACTCCCACACAGACCATCACTCCATTGGTACGCAGCAGGGCGAGATAAAAATTATAATCATGTTCCGCTGATACAGTATCGAGGATAAAATCAAAATAGCCTGTTACTTCTTTGGTTTGATCCGGGTCACTCGTCAACACAAATTTGTGTGCGCCCAGCCGTTTCGCATCTTTTTCTTTGGAAGCGGAATGACTGAGCATAGTTACTTCGGCTCCCATGGCAGCAGCAATTTTTACACCCATATGTCCCAGGCCTCCCAGTCCGAGAATACCTACCCGTGTTCCTTTACCCACTTTCCAATGGCGTAGCGGCGAATACGTGGTGATGCCGGCACAAAGCAGGGGCGCCACAGCATCGAGGGGAAGTTTATCCGAAATATGCAACACAAAATCTTCATGTGTTACAATGGACTGGCTATAACCACCATGGGTGATTCCGCTGCCATCTTTTTCCGGGCTGCCGTAGCTGAACACGGCTCCGTTGATGCAATATTGCTCCAGGCCTTCTTTACAATTATCGCAATCGCGGCAGCTGTCCACCAGGCAACCCACACCGGCCCGGTCGCCGACCTTGAATTTTTTTACATGGCTACCAACGGCAGTTACTATACCAACGATCTCGTGGCCAGGTACACAAGGATAGATCGCATTGCCCCATTCATTGCGGGCGGTATGCAGGTCACTATGACAAACACCACAGTATTTTATTTCAATCTGAACATCATGTGGTTTAGGTTCTCTACGTTCGATGGTTAAGGGAACGATGGGGGTCGTAGCGCTTTCAGCGCCGTAGGCTTTTGTTGCTGACATAAAAAAATTGAGTTTGAATTTGAACAAATATAAGCCCAATAATTTGAGGAAAGGGTTAAGAAATAGTAACAATGCCCTGCAGGTATATGCTGGTGAAAAGGATCAATAGCCAGTGTGTCCCGGGATGAAGATCGTTGAGCGATGCTGTGTGATGAGTAGCGGGATTCTTAATACGCTTACCAAGAGCTGACATGCGACAAATAAAAAAACCCGCCCCTCATGAACGGGACGGGTATGGATGGTGGCTAATTCTAGTTATTAATAATGATGCCTGTCGGGGAAATCATTGTAACGGCCCCTGTTTTTAAATCTGGTCATCATGATCCTGATCTCCCGATCACGCTGATCTTCGAGGAAGTGGACCTGGTTATGTTTTTCCCAACGGCTAAGGTAATAACTGTTTCTTACCCTTTGGATCTCGTAATCATACTCCCGGTCGATCTGGGCAATCTGCATTTTCATTTTCCGTTCATTGGAAAATCTGCTGTTACCATAATTATTGCGGTCGTAGGGATCATCATGGGTAACGACTACTTTAATATCGTCCCTCCGGTTATCGTCCCTTCGGTTGTCATCACGTCTGTTGTCTTCCTGTCGGTTGTTGTCCCGTCGGTTGCCATCCCTGTTACCGGGCTGGGCTTGTGCAGTAGCCAGCAAACCTGCTGCTACCACGAAGAGGGTAAAGATTTTTTTCATACTGTACGTTTTTAAAAGTGAATAATAATTAAACAATCATGAGATGCAAACCGGGAACCACTGTTTACAAAAAGAACGTTAATAGATTGGGGGTAACCAGTAGCGATAATTTACAGTAACCAGCCAATAAAAATTTTAATGACAATTAACAAGGGCAACCGCAAGTAATAAAAAGTAAAACAAGTATGTATCTGCTGAGACTGCCTGTTTAATATTCCTGCTAAAAGGAAAATTTGCAGCGCCTTGTTCCACCATACTATCGGGAAACCACGCACTATAATGAAGTTCGGGCGGAACACAGCGCCTCCCGTGTCTGTGCATTACACGAAGCAGGGTGTAAAAAAATTTCATCAGGCATAACGGATCTTTTAAAAGAAGGACAGAGTTCCTATGGAAAAAGGGGCGTGGGCCATCCCGCCGGCGGAGCATTTGGCGGGATTAGACCTTTTTGTTACTCCAGAGCGAAGTCAAAGGATTGGGGCAAAGCCAAACAGTAAATAAAGTAAAGTAGCCGATGTACAAAATAAGAAGACCCGCAGCTATAACATGAGCCGGATCCGGAGCGGGAAAATTGGTTTTCGGTTTTCTTATGACTTTCATTTGTTCCGAAAAAGGAATAATTAGTACGCTATTTCTTCGCCCGCTCATACTGCGCCGGCCAGGTTATATCTATACCCAACTCCTTTGCCGCATGCAGCGGAAAATAGGGGTCCCGCAAAAATTGCCGGGCCATCAAAATAAAATCGGCCTGTTCATTGGCCAATACCTGTTCTGCTTGTTGAACCGTTGTGATCAGACCCACTGCACCTTTGAGCAGACCACTGGCTTTTTTTATTTGCTTTGCAAAACCCACCTGGTATAAAGGCCCTACAGGAATTTTCTGCTTTGGAGAATTACCACCAGAAGAACAATCAATCAAGTCCACTTCTTTATCTTTTAATAGCAGGGCCAGTTGCACCAAATCATCAGCCGTCCAGCTGCCTTCCACCCAATCGGTGGCAGAGATACGGATGAATAAGGGAAGATCAGTACTCCAAACGCTGCGGATACTGTCGACAATTTCAAGAGTCAGTCGCACCCGGTTTTCAAACGAACCACCATATTCATCGCTTCGGTGATTACTGAGTGGTGATAAGAATTCATTGAGTAAATAGCCATGGGCTGCATGCAGCTCGATTATTTTATAACCTGCTTTGCCAGCCCGTATCGCCGCTTCACGGAAATCATTTTTTACTTTTTCAATCGCTGTCTTATCCATGACTACCGGTGCAGGCGCCCCTTCTTTATAAGGAATGGCGCTGGGTGCTACGGTAGTCAAGGGGTTTTCGTTTTCCAACAATGCCTGTCCACCGTTCCAGGGCAGGTGGTGACTGGCTTTGCGCCCTGCATGCGCCTATTGAATAGCAGGAACAACAGCTTGTGCTGTAATAAATTGGGTGATCCGTTGCAGGAAACCAATCTGTTGATCTTTCCAGAGACCAAGGTCACCACGGCTTATTCTTCCTTCAGGAGAAACAGCCGTAGCCTACTGTATTACCAGCCCCGCCCCACCTACGGGCCTGGCTGCCGAGATGCACGAGGTGCCAGTCGTTGGCAAAACCATCAACACCAGAATACTCGCACATGGGAGATACTACAATGCGGTTCTTTAATTCAATGCTGTGGATACGGAGGGGTTCGAATAGTTTGGCCACAACAATAATTAAATATTGAAGGTAGCCCAAAAACGATAAAAATAGGCTGTGTTGAAATTATATAACCCAAAATATTTGTTTTTTGGGTTATGTTCGTGGATAATAATCGCAAAAGGAGTATATGATTAGCCCACTCCCACTGGAAATAGATGTTGAAACAAAAGCTGTTCTGCGCAAAACCGCACTGGCACACAAAGCATTGGCAGAGCTGAAGGGCGTAGTAACCAGTATTCCCAATGAAAATATTTTACTGGAAACGCTGACTCTCCGGGAAGCAAGAGACAGTTCAGCAATAGAAAATATCATCAGCACTTTTGCAGAAGTGTATCAAAGTAATTTATTATCACAGCAGTTTGCCTCCGCAGCCACCAAAGAAGTTCATTTGTATGCCAAAGCCCTGAAGGCTGGATTTGAATTGGTAAAAAAGAATAGTCTGCTTACCACCAATTATATATTGCAGATACAGGAATTGGTAGAAGATAATAATGCAGGACTGAGAAAACTGCCCGGCACTCAGTTACTGAATGACCTTACCGGGGAAATAGTATATACTCCTCCACAGGATGCAGCTACCATCCTATCACTAATGAATAACCTGGAAAATTTTATCAATGATGATGCAATGATGGATATCGACCCCTTAGTAAAAATGGCCATTCTTCATCACCAGTTTGAAAGCATTCACCCTTTTTATAATGGCAATGGGAGAACCGGCAGAATAATTAATATACTATTTCTGATACAAAAAAAATTACTGGACTTGCCTGTTTTGTATCTGAGCCGGTATATTATACGGCACAAACATGATTACTACAGGCTATTACAAAAAGTAAGGGAGACAAGTGAATGGGAAGAGTGGATATTATTTATGCTGGATGGAGTGGAACAAACTGCTAATGAGAGTATTGTGCTTATCATGAACATGAAGAACCTGATGCAGTACTATAAAACATCTATACGTAACAAATTACCAAAACTGTATGGCCAGGACTTACTCAATAACCTTTTCAAATACCCCTATACAAAAATTGAATATATAATTCAAGACCTTGGTGTAGGACGTAATACGGCTATTCGCTACCTGGAGGCCCTGGTAAAAGAGGGATTACTGGTGAAGCAAAAAATAGGAAGGGATAATTTTTTTATCAATCAACCCTTGTTTGATTTACTGGCGGGAAAATAATTTTTCCGCCTTTCTACCATTCCGCCTATTATCCCTGTCAATCTGGCAACCTTTTCCATATTGGAACAGCTATTGCGTAACTTGCGCAGCGCTTTATAACACAATACTTAAAATATACAACAGACTATGGTACAGGAAAAAGGAACCATTTCCATCAACACGGAGAATATCTTCCCCATCATTAAAAAGTTTTTATATTCTGATAATGAAATATTTCTGCGGGAGCTGGTGAGTAATGCAGTGGATGCTACGCAAAAAGTAAAACGTCTGGCCTCCCTCGGTCATTATGGTAAAGACCTTGGCGATCTGAAGGTTAAAGTGGCAGTAGATAAGGAAGCAAAGACCATTACGATTTCTGATACTGGTATCGGGATGACGGCCGAAGAAATAAAAAAATTTATTAATCAGGTGGCTTTCTCCGGTGCTACGGAGTTCATGGAAAAATTCAAGGAAGCCAAAGATGCCAATGAGATCATCGGCCGCTTTGGTCTTGGTTTTTATTCAGCCTTTATGGTGGCGGATAAAGTGGAGATACAAACCTTTTCTTACCAGGAAGGTGCCGAACCGGCCCGCTGGGTCTGCGATGGCAGTACTTCTTTCGAGATCACCGAAGGCAATAAAACAGAAAGAGGTACAGACGTTATACTATATATTAATCCCGAATCAGAAGAATTTTTAGAAGAGCACCGGCTCAGTGAAATTCTGAACAAATACGCCAAATTCTTACCGGTGCCGGTACAGTTTGGTACCAAAACTGAATCCCTTCCTGATGGAGAGGATGAAGAGGGTAAACCGAAATACAAATCGGTGGAGGTAGATAATATCATCAATAACACCAATCCGATCTGGACCAAAGCTCCCTCCGATCTGAAGGACGAAGATTATCTTAATTTCTACCGGGAATTATATCCTTTCTCGGAAGAACCTTTATTCTGGATTCACCTGAACGTGGACTATCCTTTCAACCTGACCGGCGTTCTCTATTTCCCCAAACTCAAAAATGATTTTGAGGTACAAAAAAATAAAATCAAACTCTTCAGCCGCCAGGTATTTATTACAGATGAGGTAAAAGATATTGTTCCCGAGTTTTTAATGCTCCTGCACGGCGTGATCGATTCTCCGGATATCCCACTGAATGTGAGCCGTTCTTTTTTACAGGCGGATAGCAATGTCAAAAAGATCAACAGTTATATCTCCCGTAAAGTTGCCGACAAGCTGAGTGAGTTGTTTAAAAAAGATAGAAAAGCTTACGAAGAGAAATGGAGCGATATCGGAATTTTTGTAAAATACGGTGCTATCTCGGATGAAAAATTTTATGAGAAGGCTAAAGAATTTATATTACTCGCTAATACTGTTGGTGAAAAAAATACCCTGGAAGAGTATAACATTAAAGTAAAAGATTTCCAGACTGATAAAGAAGGGCAGGTTGTTTATCTCTACACGATCGATCCTGAAGGGCAGGACAGTTATATAAAAGCGGCTACCAAAAAAGGCTATGATGTTTTATTGATGAATTCCCCGATCGATCCCCACTTCATTCATAACCTGGAAATGAAACTGGAAAAGACCTCTTTGAAAAGAGTGGATGCCGATGTGACCGATAAACTGATCGTGAAGGAAGATGCGGCTACCCATACACTGACCGAAGAAGAAACAACTAAGTTGAAAACAATCTTTGAAAAGGCGATCAATAATCCTGCGATGAAGGTGGAAGTAGAAAGTTTAGAAGCAGATGGCATGCCTGTTACCATTACAATGGAAGAATGGATGCGCCGGATGAAGGATATGAGCCGGATCGGTGGTGGTATGAATTTCTATGGTTCCATGCCGGATAATTATAAAGTGGCCATCAATGCCAATCATAAGATCGTGAGTAAAATATTGAGTGCAGAAGAAGGACATCAGACAGAAATGGCTAAACAGGCATTTGATTTAGCTATGCTTGCACAGGGCTTATTAAAAGGGGCTGACCTGACTGCCTTTGTGGAAAGAAGTGTAGAAGTGATTTAAGCTTTAGCCACGGATGGGACAAGTTGTGGCTAACTCTTACTTATCTGCGGCTTTATCTCCGGGTTGAACACAAGAAATTCTGGTGTCTGTCCCAGTTCCTGCACCAGGTTAGTGTACTTCACTTTCAGTGTACGTTTAAACTTCCCGAGATAACCCGGGACTTGCAGGTCCTTTACATTAATTGGTATGGCTTCGATCAGGTCGTTGCCGATGTACATCATTAGTTGCATATAGGAGGATATTGGATACAACAAAATAATATAATTTGCGGGGTATAAACAATCCGGGAACTACTCAATTTTAGATAGTAATTTTTCGATAGTCTTCAAAGAGGTGGTTTACTTTAATCCTGCTCCCTGTTCGATCCAGCAGCGAATTAGCTCCCTTTCTTCCGGAGTCATATTGGTTTTATTGTTCTGGGGCATTGTTTTCGTGATCACAACCCGCTGCAATATCAAATCCTTTTTCTTTATAATATCATTGGGTGTATCATACACCACGCCATTGGGAGCAATCATATATACATCATCGGTTGGTTTGGAAGAATGGCAACTGATACAGCGTTGCTGAATGATCGCATTTACTTCGGCGAAACCGACTTCTTTGCATTTCGCAGTGGATACTTGCGGGGCTGTAGCATAGGCCACGGCCAATAATATAATAATAGATGCCGGCAATATCCATACACTCAGTCGTCCCTGTTCCCGCAGGTTCAGCCAGTGCTTGATACCTGCACTGCCGATCGATATAGCAGCAAGCATGATCCACTGGTATTGATGACTGAATGTGCTGGGAAAATGATTGCTCACCATTACAAATAAGACGGGCAGCGTGAAATAGTTATTGTGAATAGATCGGAACAAAGCATTCTTACCCCGTTGCTGATCAGCTGCCTGTCCTTTCTTAGCAGCTTTCACCATTGCTTTCTGGGAAGGTATGATCACAAAGAAAACATTGGCTACCATAATACTCCCGATCATGGCCCCGAAATGAATAAAGGCAGCCCGGCCACTGAATACATGGCTATAAAACCAGGCAAAACCTGTCAGTAACAGGATACCCGTTACCACAAATAAGAATGGTTGTTTACGCAACGGAGATTTGCAGAGCAAGTCATAGCAACACCAGCCTGCTATAAAAGAACCGATACTGATGCCGATGGCTTCCCCTGTTGTCAGTTTCAATACATTATTATCAATCAGCATCGCCGATGCATTGAAATAATAAATGATAAACAGCAAAGCAAACCCGGATACCCAGGTAAAATAAGCTTCGTACTTAAACCAGTGCAAATGTTTGGGAACGGTTGCAGGAGCGCCTTTGTATTTTTCCAAATAATAAAAGCCACCACCATGCACAGCCCATAGGTTACCCGCCAGTTCATCCCGTACATTATCCGTTCGGTTCAGGGCGTTTTCCAGAAAAACAAAATAGAAGGATGCGCCGATCCAGGCAATACCGAAAGTAATATGCATGACCCGCACTATTATATTGAGCCATTCCATTAAATGACCTTCATACACCGTTCCTTTCATCATAAAATAAATACTGGCAATGATGGCGATAATACTAAACACAATCGCGGCATAGATCCAGCCCTGTATCCAACTGGTTCGTTCCTGCTCCGCCTCATCCGTTTGTTTCTTACCAAAAGCATAGATACGATAGGTCATGATGGTAAGGACGACCAGCATCACAGCAAATAATATGAGGAGTATGGCAGGCATTTTATTAGCTACAGCATATATCGGATAACAAGACTATTGAAATGAGCTAAAAGAAAATCTGTTTATATCTGTGTCAAGTTGTGATTAAATTGAATTTATTATGGCCTGAGCCGGATACCAAAGTAGAAAAATGTTTTCAACCGGTCATTTTTATTTGTTATTGCTTATCCGTTGTAATCTGCCATAAAAAGGATGGTTGTACCCGGTAAATCCTTCCGTAATTTTTATAGCCTATTTGATTAATTTTATAGCGTCACAACTGTCTAAAGGAAATTCTATGTTTGATGCTGCCATAGTAAGTAACCGGACCATCACCCCCGATGGTATTAAAAGAGCAGTGGTATTAATAAAAGACGGCATTATTGCATCCGTTGAGGATGAATTACCCGAAGGAAATTTCCCCCTTACAGATGTTGGTGATCATGTGCTGATGGCGGGCATCGTTGATCCGCATGTGCATATCAATGAACCCGGACGAACGGATTGGGAGGGATTCGACACCGCCACTAAAGCTGCTTTGGCAGGGGGTATTACTTCATTGGTAGAAATGCCGCTGAATGCATCACCGGTTACGACAACTGTCAGGGCATTTGATGAAAAGATAGCAGCGGCGACAGGCAGGGGTCAGTCGGAGACCCCCGAAAAATCGGGGCAGGCTGTCAGACCGGCGTATGGAAAATTACATACCAACTGCGGGTTCTGGGGAGGTATTATTCCGGGTAATGCAAATGAAATACAAGCGCTGGTAAAAAAAGGAGTCCTTGGATTTAAAGCTTTTCTAACCCATTCCGGTATTGATGAATTTCCCAATGTAAAGGAAGATGACCTTCGAAAAGCGATGCCCCTTATTGCACAATACGGGTTGCCCTTACTGGTCCATTGTGAATTAGATTCACCGGTGCCCGCAGCAGGGGGTGATGAACGCTCCTATGAAAATTATCTTTCTTCCAGGCCCAGGCAATGGGAAGATGATGCCATTTCTTTGATGATCCGGCTCTGCGAAGAATTCAATTGCAAAACACATATTGTACACCTGTCTTCTGCCAGTTCCATCGCAGCCATTGCCCGGGCCAAACAAAAAGGCTTACCCTTAACGGTAGAAACAGGGCAGCATTATTTATATTTTACGGCAGCAGAGATCGGAGACGGAAGGACTGAATACAAATGTGCCCCTCCCATCCGGGAAAAGGAGAACAATCAACAATTATGGCAAGCCCTGAAAGAGGGGATCATTGATTTTGTAGCCACCGATCATTCACCCGCCCCTCCCGAAATGAAAGAGATGGCCAGTGGTAATTTTATGAAAGCATGGGGAGGGATCGCTTCCCTGCAATTTGCATTACCGGTACTCTGGACTGCGGCAAAACGGCATGGTTCTGGGTTACAGGATATAGCAAGATGGCTCTGTGAAAAGCCGGCTCTTTTACCACAACTAACTACAAAGGGAAAAATAGCGAGGGGTTATGCAGCTGATCTTGTGGTCTGGGATCCGGAACAACCCTTTACCGTAACCGAAGACATAATTCAGCATAAACACAAAATAACTCCTTACCTTAAGGAAGAACTTTATGGAGTGGTGCAACAGACCTGGCTGGCTGGAGAGAAAGTAGTTGAAAATGGACAATTTTTACAATTGAATAAAGGCAAAATAATATATGGCAGGAAGGAGTAGTTATATAAACCCGCAGAAAGAAATTTTCTCTGTGAAGAGCTGCTTAAACTGTTGCTAAACTTTTTTAGTATGGCTGAACCAGCATTTACCAACCTGACAGACCTAGCTGCAGAACGCCTCGGTGGTAAAACAATTTCCTGCTCGGATGATTTTTTTGCAGAAAAAGAAAACCTGCTGAAACCGGGCCGGGGTGTTTCTATACCGGATAAATATACCGACCGCGGCAAATGGATGGATGGATGGGAAAGCCGTCGTAAAAGAACAGAGGGGCACGACTGGTGTATTATTGCACTCGCCACTTCCGGCAAAATTCATGGAATAGATATCGATACCAATCATTTTCTCGGTAATCATCCTCACTTTGCTTCTTTGGAAGCAGCGAATATTCACGAAAATGAAAGCATTGATTTCGATATTATTCACTGGACGACCATCCTTCCCAAATCAACACTCGAACCGGGTTCTCATAATTTTTTTGAGATCAGCGATATCGGGGTCTATACCCACCTGCGATTAAATATTTACCCGGACGGAGGTGTAGCAAGATTGAAAGTGTATGGGGAAGTATTTAAAGAGTGGAGCACCGTAGATGGCCGGGAAATACTCAACCTTGCAGCGGCTACCAATGGCGCCAAAGCCATCCTTTGTAATGATATGTTCTTTTCTCACATGGGAAACCTTCTCATGCCGGGAAGAGGGATCAATATGGGAGATGGATGGGAAACAAAACGTAACAGGACACCGGGCAATAAAGACTGGGTGATCATCCGCCTGGCACACCAGGGCGTAATTGAGAAAATACTGATCGATACCTGTCACTTTAAAGGCAATTATCCGGACAGTTGCCTGCTGGAAGGATGTGCCATTTCCTATAAAGAAGAAAATAAACTGGAGACGGATGCAGTAGCCTGGACAACGATCCTGCCGCAAATAAAACTGGATGCCGACTGTGAACATGCTTACGAAAGAGAGATCGTGAATAAAGAACCCTTTACACATGTGCGGTTGACGATCTTTCCGGATGGGGGGGTGAGCAGGTTGCGGTTATGGGGAATGGCTAGCAGGTAGTAACGATTTGTTGGTACTAAAAATATAAAATACCATGTAGCAGAGGATACAATGACATTACACGAATTAAATATTCTCCCACAATCACAGCTCAAAGAAGAGTTGTTGAAATGCTGTGGATCTGTTTCCTGGGCCAGGATGATGCTGGCGTATTTTCCGGCAGATGACCTGGTAGAATTATTGGAATATGCAGAGGAGGTCTGGTATCAATGCAGCCCGGATGACTGGAAAGAAGCATTTGCCCAACACCCGAAGATCGGCGATCTGGGATCAATCACTAAAAAATTTGCTTCCACCACCGACCCGATAGCTATCGGGTGGGCAGCGGGAGAACAAAGCGGAGTGAACACTGCATCCACTGCGATCATTGAAGCACTGGCTGAAAGTAACCGCTTGTACGAGGAAAAATTCGGTTATATCTTCATTGTTTGTGCTACCGGAAAATCAGCCGAAGAAATGCTGGGTCTCTTGCAGCTACGATTACGGAACAATCCGGAAGAGGAGATACTGCTGGCAGCAGACGAACAAAATGCTATTACAAAATTGCGAATTGAAAAACTGGTACAATGAGCCAACTGACTACACATATCTTAGATACCGCCAAGGGAAAACCTGCCGAAGGTATTACGGTTGTACTTTTTCAGCAGGATCCTGTGGACCCGGTAACGGCTGGCTGGAGACAGATCACTATCGGCACGACGAATGAAGATGGCCGTATTCCGGCACTATTGGCAGACGAAGCCCTTTTGGAACCGGGTATCTATCGCTTAAAATTTGAGACCAAAGAATATTTCGATAAAATGGGTGTCCAGACATTTTATCCTTTTATCGAAATTACTTTTGCAATAGGTGGCCCTGAACACTACCATGTACCACTATTATTAAACCCATTTGGATACTCAACCTACAGAGGTTCTTAAAACTGCTGAGGCGCAAAGAGGCGGAGTAATGCTGAATATTATTTATACAGCTGCAGCTCCCCGTGCGCTGCGGTTATTTTATATTTAAACCTGCATACCATGAACTTTTCCATTGCAGCCATCGAAAAAGAGATACTGCTTAATTCCCTGCAAACAGCCAACCTGAAATTTCAACAAACCTATCCCGGTGATAAACCCGACCGGCAGGCCGTACATACCGTTTATGGTGGAGCCAATCTTTTCAAATCAGATACCTGTATTAAAATGGGTGAGATTGCATTGAAAAGTCTGAAAATCTATGCCCCTGATTTTATCGTGCTGGCTAAAGTTCTGGGGTTTGAAGGTTGTGAGGAACTTCCCGATGAGGAAAAGAAAGCAGAGCGGCTGATCCATAAAATGAAGGAGATGGATGAAACAGCAAGAAGACAGCACCCCGCCTGGCTTGCTTATACCGTCTATAATAAGATCGTTCAAAAACTCCAAACAGAAGCGGTAGAGGATTTTAGAATTGATTTTGAAGATGGCTTTGGCAACCGGCCCGATGAAGAAGAAGATGCGACGGCCATCAACGCAGCTAATGAACTGGCCATGGGAATCAATGAAAAAACGATTTCTCCTTTTATCGGTATCCGTATCAAACCCTTTACCGAAGATCTGAAGAGCCGGGGTGTAAGAACACTGGATCTTTTTTTAACAACGCTCCTGGAAAAAACAGGAGGAAAAATCCCCGCGAATTTTATAGTGATGTTGCCGAAAGTGACCATACCGGAGCAGGTGAGCACCATGGTCCGCTTACTCGAGATCATTGAACGAAAGAATAATTTAACGCCGGGCACACTGAAAATGGAAACGATGGTGGAAGCCACTCAGATCATTATGGATGAGGAAGGCCGAAATCCCCTGATGAAAATCATCCGGGCTGGCGAAGGAAGGCTGATCGCTGCCCATTTCGGGACCTATGATTATACAGCTTCCTGTGGTATAACAGCCAAATACCAAACGATGGCGCACCCTGTTTGCGACTTTGCCCATCACATGACCAAAGTAGCATTGGGTGGAACCGGCATCTTCTTATCGGATGGTGCTACCAATGTAATGCCGGTGGCCCCACACCGGGGTGAGAAGCTCAGCTCAAAACAGCTAAAAGAAAACCGGCAATCTGTACAAAATGCGTGGCGAATTGGTTATAATCATTCCATGCATTCGCTGATCAATGGTTTTTACCAGGGTTGGGACCTGAATCCTGCACAACTACCCATGCGGTATGCCGCCACTTATTATTTCTTTTTAAGCAGTATAGAGGATGCGACGCATCGCTTAAAAACATTTGTTGACCGGGCTGCGATCTCCACCCTCACCGGGGATATATTTGATGATGCCGCTACCGGGCAGGGACTATTGAACTTCTTTTTAAAAGCCATGAACTGTGGTGCGATCAGTGAAGAAGAAGCAACGGCCACCGGGTTAACGATCGATGAGATACGTAGCCGGAGTTTTTATACCATAATACAGGGAAGAAGAAAAAAGGGTTAACAACTGATTAATACAAGGAAGCCACGAAAGCATGCATCAATACAACTATAATTTAGTAGCTTTTTGTGAAAACTCCCGTCTTCGGACCCAACAAGTTGTGGCCCACATTCCTCAACCAGCCCGTAATTTTGCAGTCTAAATTGTTTGCCCATGATGATTGCTGTACTCGGTGCCGGGATGGTAGGCCGTGCCATTGCGCTGGACCTTGCTAAAGAGCATTCGGTCACCTCATTTGATCTCAATGCTACTAACCTGGATGAATTAAACAAAAGGGATGAAAGCATAGCAATTGTTGCGGCAGATCTATCAAGTTTTGCCGAATACGAAAACTGGTTTTCTCCTTTTGATATTGTTGTTACGGCTGTACCTGGATTTATGGGTTATAAAACGCTTGAAGCTGTTATCCATGCGGGTAAAAACGTTGTTGACATTTCTTTCTTTCCCGAAGATGCATTACAGTTAAATGAGCTGGCAAAGGAAAAAGAAGTAACGGCTATTACCGATTGCGGTGTAGCGCCGGGTATGAGCAATTTGATATTGGGCCGGTATAACGAAGAAATGAAAATTGATGCTTTTGAATGTTTTGTAGGTGGGTTACCAAAAGAAAGAAACCCCCCATTTCAATACAAAGCGCCTTTCTCACCGGTGGATGTGATACAGGAATATATTCGGCCCGCTAGAATGGTTGAGCAGGGAGTTATCGTTACCAAACCCGCCATGAGCGACCGGGAAATAATGCATTTTGATGAAACAGGCGATCTGGAAGCATTTAATACCGACGGTCTCCGGTCCCTGATCTATACCATGGGACATATTCCTGATATGAAGGAAAAGACGATGCGCTATCCCGGTCATATTGACCTGGTGATTGCCTTGCAGCAGGCCGGATTTTTCGATACTACGCCGCTTCGGATAAAGGACGTTGATATCTCTCCCCTCGACTTTACATCAAAATTGCTGATGAACGAATGGAAACTGGGCCCGGAAGAAGAAGAATTTACTGTGATGAAAGTGATCCTGAAAGGAGAAGGGAAAACGATTACCTATCGTTTATATGATCAGTATGACCCGCTGACAAAAACTTCTTCCATGGCCCGGACAACAGGCTATACTTGTACAGCAGCCGTTAATCTTATTGCAAAAAATATGTTTACAGTAAAAGGGGTTTTTCCGCCTGAGCTGGTCGGTAAGCATAAAAACTGTTTTGATTTTGTAGTCAATTACCTGGCGGGGAGGAATGTGAGCTGGAAAATGAGCGAATAAAGGCAATAGAAAAAAATCCGGGGAATCAGCATCAATATTAGAAGACCTGGCCGGTAATAACTTAAACCGCTTGTTTGACCGGGACCTGCGTTTAACAAATACAATGGAGCAAAAAGAAATAGTTAAGCGATCTTTTCGTGTAAACTAAAAAATAGTTGTGGCAGACTACTCATCTTTCATAAAGGGTATAAAAAAAAGCAGCGTATGCGCCGCTTTATGTAAAGTGTGTATTTTTTCTTTATTCTGCTTCTGCCACCACTTCTTTTACTTCGGGTATCATCCGCTTCATCATACCTTCGATACCAGCTTTTAATGTGATCATAGAGGAAGGGCAACCGCTGCAACTTCCCTGCATGGCCAGGTTCACGGTACCGGCGTCATAACTTTTAAATTGAATAGCACCGCCATCCATTTCAACTGCCGGACGAACATAGTTATCTAATAACTCTTTAATTCTTTTTACGACATCATCATCATCGGCAGATACTTCGTTGCTGCTGGTCTGTTTTACAGTGGCCAACTCTTCTTCATTGATCACCGCTTTTCCTTCTTCCAGGTATTCTTTCAGGAACTGGCGGATCGAAGGGATAGCATCGTTCCAGTCAATATCGATTACTTTGGTCAGGGTTACAAAATTGCTGGCAATAAATACGGCTTTGATAAAAGGAAAACCAAACAACTCGGTTGCCAGCGGAGAAGGCTTTGCACTTTCTGCATCGGGAAAATCAATGCTTTTACCGGGATACAACAACTTATTCGCCACAAATTTCATGGTTTCCGGGTTGGGCGTCATTTCCGTATAAATGCTGATAATGGGGTTACCTGTTTTGATCATAGCTGAAGTTTTTTAAATTCTTCCTCCTGCGCTAAAGCTTCGGAGGATGAACAAAAATAACAACAATTTCCGGGCATTGTTTACGAAGCCGGGAAACAGCGGTCAATTGCTGATTTTTTAACGGTTTATTCCCTGAATTTCCCTGTCTTTTTCAGGAAGCGGATCAGCATATAGATAGCTAAGAGAGCCCCCAGGATAATACCCGTCATCAGGTTTCGGAAAGGCTTGTCATATCCGGTGAGCCCGGGGTAATTAAATAACAGCAGCAGGGTGATACCGATGAGCCAGATAAACTGTGTGGTATGTTCTTTCAGTATCCAGCGTTTCCAGTTGAACTGCATGCTGCCGAAGGTTTTCCCAATTCCTTTCAGGTTAGGGAACCAGCGATTTACTTTTTTACAATATTCATCAAAACCGGGCCCGAATTTTCCGCGGAGAAAATTCTCTTCTGCCAGCACAATGGCCTGGTAAATGAAAAGGAATATCGGGATCACAATGGCAACATAAACGAGTGAATTAGCAAGAATTCCTACGCCCAGCAGCATTAAAATATTACCTACATACAAAGGATTGCGGCAATGGTTGAATATCCCTTCAGTCACGAGCCCTTCTGCATAGGGCTTACCTTCCTTACCACCCCGGACGATATAAGCCAGGCCTATTGTTAGTCCACGGATCAACTGGCCCAGGCAGGTAATAAATAAACCGATTCCAATGGGCCAGGCATAATAGCAGCTACCAAATTGTAGAGGCGAAAACAAGGGCCAGGATGGAATAAACAAGGCCCCATAAAAAAGAATGAAGATCCAGTTGCGGTACTTAAAAAAGAAATTGCCGATTGCTACCATGGGAATATTTTTTATTCAGAAGAAAAGAGGAGGTACGTTGTTTTATTTCTCTTTTAACTCCTTTTCTCCGGGCGGGATGTATTTTGTTTCGCACAGAGGGAAAAGAGAGAAAGAGGATGCTTCGCATTGTTATTGTATTTCTCTTTTAACTCCTTTTCTCCGGGCGGGATGTATTTTGTTTCGCACAGAGGAAAAAGAGAGAAAGAGGATACTTCGCATTGTTATTTGCTACAAAACTTTCCTCATCTTCTTGCTATTTATTTTGAGTAGTTATTAAAAAGCCTGGTAATCCCATTTTTCAATAACTCTTCATTAAAATTTATTAAAAGTCCAATCTCTAAATTTGATAGTCTTAAATGATTAAGTACTTTTTTCTTAAAAAAAGGTGTGACAGCTTCAACAGATTTTAATTCAACAATTACTCTTTCTTCTACCAATAAATCTATCCTAAACCCCATATCCATTTTTATTTCCTCATACATTACCGGAAGCGGCGCCTGTCTTTGACGTAATAAACCTCTTTTCGTTAATTCATAATGAAGAATTTCTTCATATACAGACTCCAATAAGCCTGGTCCAAGAGCTTTATGAATTTTTATTGAAGAGTCAATGATTTCGCCTGTTATTTCATTTATCTGCGTTGCGATACAAATGTTTTTCTCCTTTCCTCTTTTGAACTCTTAGCTTACTTTTTCACCGCGATCAAACCAGCGAAATTATACCATTTAAAAAACACTTCACAATGTGCAAAGCCTTTGTCACGAAGCAAGGTAATATTCTCGCTTAGTTTATAAGGTACCAGCACATTTTCCAGGGCCTCTCTTTTTTGGGAGATCTCCATTTCGCTATAGCTGTTGCGGCGTTTGTAATTATAATAATAGTTGATAAAATCCCGGTTGAAATTGCTCTCTTCGGCCAGGATCTTTTCTACCAGTATTAAAACACCACCGGGATTCAATCCATCATAAATATTTTTTAATACCTGCTCCCGGTAGATCGGGCGGACAAACTGCAGTGTCAGGCATAATACAACCACAGATGCATTTTCAATAGCCACACCCTGTCCCAGATCGGAGCAGCGCAACTCATAAGGACGGGAAAAACCCAGCTCCATCAGCTTGGATTTGCATTTATCCAGCATTTCCTGCGAATCATCCACGCCGATAAAGCGAATGTTCTGGTTTACCATGGTATTCATACCGATCATGGTAGTGCCGGTGGAACAACCAAGATCATATACATCACTGTCCTGCCGGGCATGATCCGCTGCCAGTTCGGCCATCATCCGTTGTATTTCACCATAATATGGGACCGAGCGGTTGACCATATCGTCAAATACCTTGGCGACATTCTCACCAAATTTAAAATCGCTGGCCTTTTCTATTTCATCCCTGAAAACTTCATCTTTGCCCATAGTAGTAATTAAGGCCACAAAGTAAAGCAATTTAAAATTTATTGAACCAACTGGATATCTGCCTGTAATAGTAGCATGAAAAAAATCTATCACCTTGGAAACTGCACAACCTGCCAGGCCATTATCAAACAAACCGGTATTGATACCCTTCAACAAACTCAGGGTGGGTTTGAAATGCAAAACATAAAAATTGAAAAAATAACCCCCGCACAGCTTGATGAAATGAAAAAAATGGCTGGCAGCTATGAAGCACTCTTTAGCCGCCGGGCCATGAAATATAAGGAACTGGGGCTTAAGGATAAAAAACTGGGGGAAAAAGAGTACCGGAAATTTATCCTCGATGAATATACTTTTCTCAAACGTCCGGTTACTATCATCAACAACAACATATTTATCGGCAGCGAAAAGAAAACGGTGGAGGCATTGAACCAAGCTGTTAAATAGTTTTTTGTACAGCAGATACAGTTTCTCTTTTCAGGAAAATCCATGCGATGAAAAGGCTGCACAACATGAATACAGCAGCTAATAAAAAAGCAACCCCCGGAAAATGAAATGGTGCTTTTTCGCTCGTAAAAAAGGTAAACAGGTTATTCATCATCAAAGGACCAATGATGGTAGTTAGACTCATTAACCCGGTTAATGCCCCTTGTAGTTCTCCCTGCTGATTGGGTGGTACATGTTTGGCAAGCGTGGCCTGCAAGGATGGCCCGGCAATACCGCCCAAACAATAGGGAACAAGAAAAGCAAACATCATCCAGCCTTCTGTAGCAAAAGCAAACAAGATTAATCCCACCGTATAAAGAAACAAACCGAGATAAATACTTTTTATGTTGCCCAGTCTTGGATTGAGTACTCTTGTTAATCCTGCCTGCACAGCACCTACCAGTAAGCCTACAACTGCTAAAGAAATACCCACCATTTTTTCGCTCCAGTTAAAACGGTAGATAGTAAAAAAATTCCAATTGCCCTGTACGGATTGTGCAGCGAGGTATATCAAAAAATAACATATGGCAAGGCCACCAATTCCAGGTGTTTTTTGTAAGAACTTTAGCGAACCAAGTGGGTTAGCCCGTTTCCATTCAAAAGGGCGGCGATGTGCTTTGTCCAATGATTCCGGCAACACAAAATAACCATACAACGCATTTAATAAACAAAGACCTGCTGCTGCATAAAAAGGAGCCCTTACCCCCCAGCCGGCTAAAAGGCCACCGAGAGCCGGTCCTATTACAAAGCCTAATCCGAAGGCAGCGCCAATTAATCCAAAATTTTTAGCTCTTGTTTCCGCGGTACTAACATCAGCAATGTACGCAGCGGCAGTAGTAAAACTGGCACCAGTGAAGCCAGCTATAATACGGCCAACAAATAACCAGCCATAGGTGGGAGCCAATGCCAGGAAAATATAATCAATTCCAAAACCCAGCATGGAGGTTAGTAATACCGGGCGACGGCCATAACGATCACTAAGATTTCCAATTACCGGGGCAAACAAAAATTGTGTAATGGCGTAAACAGATAGCAGAAGTGCACCATACGAACTGGCTTCATTTACCGGAATATGTTTTAATTCCGATATCAATTTGGGCATAACCGGGATGATCAATCCCCAGCCCATCACATCAATAAGTAGGGTGATAAAAATAAAACCAACAGCTGCTTTGCGGGGATTTGCCATATTATTCGGTAAGGTATGCCAGCACAAAATCGGAACTTTTCTTTGATCAGGTCTTTTTTTCTGGTACTTACTTAATTCTTTAACCGGGCTTCTTCCAGGTCCAGCTCCCATTCCCGTTCCCGGATCAGCTCTTCATCAAATTCACCCGTATGCCGGAAATAGTTGAGTTCTCTTCTTCGTATATGCACCAACTCAATAAGCATCTGCCTGTAATGGGGTAAAAAAGAACTGTCATCCTGATTGTCTTCACCATTTTCTAATTTTCTTTTAGTAATTTCTATCATTCTTTCATACCGGTCCCGCACTCGTTTATAGGTATCATGATTTTGTGTTTCTTCCGGGTAATTGGTATCCATATAGGCCAGCGCGGATTCGGCTAATCTTATCCGAAGGGCGAGGGTCTTAAATTTTTCGGATTCTTTTTCATCCCCATCAAATTTCAATAGCCGTATCAGCGGTTTAAGACTCAGACCCTGCAGTACAAGGGTTATCAGGATGACCACGAATGTGATGAACAGGATCAGGTTGCGATGCGGAAAAGGATTCCCCGCCAATGTTAGCGGAATAGCGAGTGCTGAAGCCAATGAAACAACCCCCCGCATCCCACTCCAACCAACCAGAAAAATACTTTTCAAATTTGGTTTTGGTTCGGAGTTTCTGATATTTTTGAATAACCAGCGGGGTATAAAAGCAGCAGGGTAGACCCAGGCCAGGCGTACTACAATAATGACAAGGCTGATGAGCACCCCATATAAAATAGCTTCCCATACGGAATAGTTACCCAACCCGCTGACGATAACAGGAAGTTGTAACCCGATGAGAATAAATACAAACCCGTTTAATAAAAAAATCAGCGTCTCCCAAAAACCATTAATACTTAACCGGGACTCATACGAAAACAATTCGCTGGAGCGAAACGTTAAAAATAGTCCACCACTGACCACTGACAGTACACCGGAAAAATGAAAATGCTCTGCGCAGATATACATGATATAAGGAGTGATCAACGTGATAGCCGAATCGATGGCCGGCGTAGTCGGAAAAAAACGATGGATCTGGTACACGATAAAAGCGATGGCAACACCAATTACAATACCCATCACAGCTGCCAGGGCAAAGTTTTTGGCGGCTTCACCTAAGTGGAACTGCCCTGTTATAATAGCCGCCAGGGCAAACCGGAAGACGATCAAACTGGCAGCATCATTCACCAGACTCTCACCTTCCAATATTGTGACGACCCGTTTAGGAACTTTTAATCCCTGCAAAACAGAAGTTGCAGCTACAGCATCCGGTGGGGAAATGATGCCACCGAGCAAAAAACCAAGAGCCAGCGAAAAATCGGGAATGATGGCATGTGCCACAACCGCCACCGTGGCGGAAGTGAAGAAGACAAGGCCAATAGAAAGTAAACTGATGGGCCTTTTTAATTTCCAGAAATCCTTCCAGGATGTATTCCACGCAGCGGCATACAGGAGCGGGGGCAGGAAAATTAGAAAGACAAGATCAGGGGCTAAAGTAATATCCGGCATTCCCGGGATCAGGCTGATCAGCAAACCGCTAATGACCAATAAGATTGGGTACGAGATTTTCAGCTTCTGGCTGAGCATGGTCAGCATGGAAATGCCAAAAAGAAGAGAAATAACCACTAATAATTGTTCCTGTAGCATACCGGATAAAATTAAACTTTTTATAGGAGAAGCTAATACAGCAAGAACAAACAGGATATACCGTTGTTGTTTAATGACGAAAACACAAAACAAATCCTGTTTCCAATTGTGTGCCACCTGGCCGATTATTTACTTCCGTTTATTGTGGCTGCGTGTTATTTGAGTTCAACCGTTTCAGTTCGCTGCTGCTGATTTTTATTGTACATGGACTCGTGTACTTCATTCTTTTATTCAGGAAAGGAGTGATCAATGAAACCAGGTCTGATAAATAGCAGCGCCTCTTTTTACTGCTCTGTATCCTGTACATCTCTCCCTGAATGGTTAGTTTCCCCGACTGCCAGCAAATGGTGGGGTTAACTGTATAGGAACAATCAGATAGTTATCCCCGGTACAGCTTACCAAATACCCGTAACCACTTTCCAGAGTAAGAGAATAATAATTGTTTTGTTACTAAGCAGTTTTATAAAAAAGTATATTAAGCGTAACTAATTATTTGAAAGTGCATGCTGTATAACTATTTCACCAATGATGACAGTGGTATAACTATTGTCAAAATATCATCTTGAGGCAGAATCAGGCTCAACTTATTTGATTCAAACTGATATGGTTACGGTATAATTATTATTGGGGCGCCCTAACAAACGGGTCTAAAGTGAAGTTACTAGTTCCAATTAATGGCAGTCTATTAGTAATTAAGAAGGATTTTGTTAGCTTGATGCGTCAATACTGAAACCAACTTGGGTGAAAAAGAGCTTATAGAGGAACTTAAGCAGGGCAATGAACCTGCTTTCCGGTGGCTGGTAGAAAAATACCGCAATCGGGTGTTTCATACTGTACTTAACATTTTACAGGATAGTAGAGAAGCCGAAGATGCGGCACAGGAAACATTCATTCAGGTCTTTGAATCGGTCGGGAGCTTTAAGGAGGAATCATCACTCTCCACCTGGATATACCGGATTGCCACCAGAAAGGCGTTGGATAAAATTAGAAGGCGAAAGACAAGACAGAAGCTGCATAAAATATTACCCTGGTGGATGCCGGAAGAAAAGAAAAGTACGGAAGAGGCATTTCTTCACCCGGGTATTGTGGCAGAGAATAAAGAAAAAGCAGCGATCTTATTTAAGGCCATTCAATCGTTGCCCGAAAAACAAAAACTGGCTTTTACATTAATAAAAGTACAGGGCATGAATTACGAAGAAGCCTGCGAAGTGATGCAACAAAATGTAAAAGCAGTGGAATCTTTAATCAGCAGGGCAAAAGTGAATTTGCAAAAAGAACTGGAAGATTATTACAGGCGGAGTGATAAATAAATACACCTCGCAATGAGGAAAGAAGTTAAAGGAGGAAATTCAACATTTGATGTATTCTCTTTCTCTCTTTTAGCTCAGTGCGACAAAATTAAAAAAATGGAAAAAAACTCTACACTATTAGTTGATGAACACCTGCAAAGTATACTTGGAATGCGGGAAGCAGGAACTGACGATTTTTTTTATACAAGGTTAAAGGCAAGAATGCTTGCCCGCCAATCAGGCGGGGAGAAAGAGAAACCAGAACAAGGCTGGAACTTTCCATTGAAACCAGTTTGGGTAGTTGGTGCATTGGCATTGTTACTTGCAGTAAATGGCTTTATGCTGTCGAATCAGTTTAAAGGAAAAAAATCAACTGCCACGGCAGCAGCATCTTCATTGCAAAATTTTGCCGAGTCCTATGATCAAAGCATTTCATCATCTTATTGAAATATTAATTATGAATCACGCTGCTAAAAATAAAGCACTGACATGGCTGGTTGTATTACTGCTTATTGCAAATGCAGCTACCATTACAATGTTTTGGCTGGGCAAACCAAAACAGCGAGTAGAACCAAAAAAGCAACCTAAGGATTTTTTAATAAAGGAATTGAAATTGGACACCAGCCAGCAGATACAACTTGAAGTATTGGTAAAAGAACACCGTGCAGCAGTTAATAAGCTCCGGAAAAAAGTAAAAGAAGCGAAAAGCAATTTTTTTGATTTGTTGAAAGAACAAAATGTCTCTGACAGCACAAAGAAAAATGCAGCAGCTGCCGTCAGTATTATTACAGAAGATATAGACCTTCTTACATTAAACCATTTTCAGAAAGTAAGGTCCTTGTGTAATCCGGAACAACAAAAGAAATTTGATGAAATTATACAGCAGGTAACTGGTATGATGGGGCAACAAGGGCCACCAAAGGGTCCCGGAGGACCTGGTAACGACAGACCTCCTCCACCTGACGGAGAGCATGGCGATAAACCGACTCCTCCAAAAGAATAAATACTTGTAACGAAGGATATTTAATACCTCATTCATCTATATAAAAATGAAAATTATAAAAAGACAGATTATTGCCGCAGGGCTTGTGTTGTTTGCCCTGACTGCAAAAGCACAACCACCACAGGGGCCACCGAAACCACCCAGTATAGAAGAACGGTTAAAGAAAACAAATGAAGTAGTACAGGCAGAAGTACAGTTAAGTGTTAAGCAAAAAACAGCAGTTGAAACAGCATTTAAAATTTTCTTTGCTGCAGAAGATAAGCTTCGCAAAGATAATCCGCCACCCCCGTCACCTCCTCCTGACCCCAGGATGAAGGAAGCAACGGATAAGTTAGTAAAGGAAAGAGATGAACAGGTAAAGAAAGTATTGACGGACGAAGAGTATAAAAAATATAAAGAAGCGGCTAAAAAATTACACCCACCAAAACCACCGGGCCAAAATGAAACACCACGGCAAAATTAATAATCAATAAAGAAAATACATACATGAAACAAATCACTTTAATCATAGCAGCGCTATTCATAATGACTGCTTCCTGCAGCAAAAAGGATTCAATTTCTACCTCTGTAACAATTACAGCATTAGCCTGCGGAAGCGGTTCTTTTTCAGCAACGGCTACTGCAGGTACTGCTTACAGTGCTACGGCTACTGTCCCTTATTCGGGTGGAAACGGAGTTGCTTATACTGCCGGAACGGCAATTAATTCAACAGGTGTTACTGGCTTAACGGCAATGTTACAAGCAGGCATATTAACAAGTGGTACAGGTAATTTAACTTATACTGTTTCCGGAACAGCATCAGCTGCAGGTACAGCAAGCTTTCCTATTAGTTTTGGAGGACAAAGTTGCAGTTTATCGTTAACAGTAAATGCTGCCGGTGGTGGTGGCACATTACCTTCAGTTTACAATAAAATTTACGGTGCTACCAGTATTACTTTTGATGGTAACTGGGTAACGATAAAGTGTAATGCCCTGCCCGATCATAAAAGTGTCTACTATCAAACCACTAATCCCTTGTATGAAGCATTTAGCGGTACAACTTTCGGTGGAGGTACATTTGCAATAAATCCCAACAGGATTGCAGCTCAGAATATTACACTGAAAATTCCAGCAAATCCTCTTGCAGCCGCCACACACGCCGCTACACCCGGTGGTGTTATTGGCGTAGCATTAAATGGAGTACCATTCTTTAATCAATATGCAGCGATGAATGCACCATTAACCAACGAAATAAATGGGTTTGACCAATGGTGGGCACATCCGCAAATGAGTGGTATGTACCATTATCATGTGGAGCCATTGTATCTGACAACTGTAAAAGCAAGCAAGTTTGCATTAATGGGATTTTTGTTGGATGGATTTCCGGTATATGGACCCAAAGAAGAAAATAGCACAGACCCGACAGGATTAGATGTTTATCATGGTCACATACATGCCACAGTTGATTACCCTGCGGGTATTTATCATTATCATTTTACAACAGCAGCTCCCTACCTGAATGGGAATGGATTTTATGGCACTGCTGGTACAGTTACTCAATAAAGTGTATGAACTCTTTTGGATTCAGGTTGATTTTTGAGGCTATCCTATCACGGATTTTTCCGGGATACTATTTGTTTGTTGCTATACTGGCAATTATTTCCTGTAAAGCAAAACAGCAAGAGGAAGCAATAAAAACAGAACCAAAGATTGCCAAGACGGTTCCTGCTAACTATGTAAAGGCAACTGATTCAGGGTTTGTCAATAACCAGGATACTGTTTATTACAAGAATAGTTTTTTTACTGGCTTCCGTTATTCATTGTATGCCAATGGCGATACAACGTATTTACAATCATATTTCAACGGAGTGGAAGAAGGCCTGCAAAAAAAATGGTATCCTAATAAACAAATAGCAGAAGAACGTTTTTACATCAATGGAAAAAAAGAAGGAACCCATAAGGGCTGGTGGGCGGACGGTAAACCTAAGTTTGTTTTTACAATATTGAATAATGAATATAACGGAGAATTTAAAGAATGGTATTCATCGGGTTTACTGGCCAAACAATTTCATTATGTAAACGGGCAGGAGGAAGGCAGTGAAAGGCTTTGGTGGGACAATGGTACCGTAAGGGCTAACTATGTAATCAGGAACGGAAAAAAGTACGGATTAATTGGTTTAACAACTTGTGCCAACCCTTATGATTCGGTTATTAAAAAATAATATCGGCATCGTATTAATACTACTGGCTGCTTGTAAAAGTAAGTCAACGGAATCATCATTACCTTTTATTAATAAACCCGATTTTACTCCTGAATGGATAAGTACATCAGATGCCGGCTATTCATCTATCCACCACATACCGGTGTTCTCCCTGACCAACCAAAACGGAGAAACAATAACCGAGAAAACAGTGGACGGGAAAATTTATGTGGCTGATTTTATTTTTACAAGATGTGGCAGTATTTGTCCTAAAATGACAAACAACATGGGCCTAATTCAGTCAACATTTAAAAATAATGACGATGTACTCTTACTTTCTCATTCCGTAACACCTGATATGGACAGTGTTCCGGTTTTAAAAAAATATGCAGAAGAAAAGGGTATCATCAGCGGCAAGTGGCATTTACTGACCGGAAAAGAAACGGAGATTTATGACCTCGGAAAAAAACAATACTTTGCTGGTGATACCATCGGGTATTATCAAACCGGGAATGAATTCCTGCATACTGAAAACTTTATCCTGGTAGATAAGCTACGGCGGATAAGGGGTGTTTATAACGGCACTCTTCCCCTGGAAATGGAACGTCTTACCGATGATATCAATACGTTACTGAGAGAAAACGAATAAGTAAGAATTCCTGAACAATAGGCTGAATATTCACCAGCTTTTTCTATTTTTCCGAAATGTTATTTTCTTTCAATAAGTACAGCTCTCTGCTGCTTATCTTTTTTGTACATGGTTTGGTTTATGCTATCCTTTTGTGGAGAAAAAGCATGTTAAACGAAACCCGGTCTGATAAATGGCTAAGCTTTTATTTAATCCTGTGTATTCTGTACATCGCTCCGTGGATGATTGGTTTTGGTGGCTGGTATGATGAGCAGCCTTACCGGGATATTCTTTTTTATGTTCCTTTTCAACATTTGTACTTTATTGGCCCGGTTATTTTCTTTTATGTACAAAGCCTGCTAAACCCATCTTTTCGCTTTGGAAAAAAAGAATGGCTGCATTTAATACCGGGCTTACTGTACTTGTTATTTAGTAGCATAATGGTTGTTACGGATAAACTAATCCTGAAGAAATACTTTTTTTTAGCCAACGGAATGGATCCGGATTTTGATACCTGGTACCAATTGACAGGATTTGCTTCGATGGTGCTTTACTTTATATTATCTATCCGTTATTATAGTTTGTATAAAAAACTAATCGTACAGGTTATCAGCTATGCTGATGTCGTGATGTTTCGCTGGATAAAAAATTTCCTTCTTTCCTTTTTATTAATTCTGATTGTACGCCTCGGTTTTAATATCAGCGAGTTAATTATTCAACAAACGTATATCAGCAGCTGGTGGTATTTCCTCGCCTTCGCAATAATCTTTTATTATATCGCAATAACCGGTTATGCAAATTCCATTGAAACGAAAATTGCTTTCCGGCCTAACCAGTTGGGCTATCGCTTTGCTTTATTATTAAACTACCAGCCACCAGCGCTTCAACGCCAGGTAACTACTGAAGATGCAGAAGTTATAGAGATTGAATCGGTAGCTAACAATCAAGCCATACCAGGTGAAATATTAAGTGAATGGAAAGCGAAACTCCTAAACCTCATGCAGGTGAAGAATATGTATGAAGACCCGGAACTTTCTTTAGCACAAGTGGCAAAACAATTACAAAGTAACCCTTCTCTTATATCAAAAATGGTAAACCAGGGTTTTGGGCTCAACTTCAATGATTTTGTAAACCAATTTCGTATCGATGCGGTTAAAAACTTACTGGAAAAAGGGGAGCATAAAAAACAAACATTGCTGGGCATTGCGTTTGACTGTGGGTTTAATTCAAAAGCAACTTTCAACCGGGCATTTAAAAAGTTTACTGGCCAAAGCCCTAAAGAATGGCTTGATAAAAAAACCCTGTAAACTTTTACTCCATTTGCCTCTTCTACCACCTAAAATACGAATACAGATGAAAAAAATTCTATTATCGGGCTTTACTTTTATTGCACTTTCATGCTTTAGTCAGCATAATACTTCAAAGCTTATTACAGATAGTTTGATTGGTAATTTTGTCATCGATCTTCGCCCCACGCCTGCCAGTGACCCATACGTTAAGGATTTTAAATTCACCAAAATTGATGGAAAGATGTTCGATGGTGAATTTTATGGCTATCCTTTCCAGGGTGGTTTTTTAAACACCGACTGGGATAAAATCTATTTCGCTTTCACTACAGCAGACCAAAGCGGCACTTATTTTCATTCAGGATACATTGAAGGCAACAAAGTTTTTGGAATTACGCTTAATGAAAATCGAAAATTTGTATTGCCGTGGAAAGGGGAAAGAAATAAATAATACTTGATTATCAATACTTTATTATAATATGAGTCGCCTCAGCTATCATTTGAGACGGCTCATTATGTTTTGAGACCTCTTTACCTTGTCTCATATCATGTTTTGCAGCGACTGGCAGCTGCCGTTACCCGCATCTCTGAGTAAATAATTTACTATGAAAAAATTTCTTTTCCTTGTTTTTGTGGCAACAGTATTTAACTCCTGTTCCCTTACCTCTGGTACACAAATCGGTCCCCAAAAAGAATTTGAACCCGGCGACGGCCTCCACGGTGCTTTTAACGCTTCCGTTAAAAACGATGGCAATACTACCGTAGATATTTATGAGCAACCCCTGGGTGGAGAAGCCAAAAAAATAGCTTCGCTTGCACCCGGCCAAAAAATTACGTTAGATATTGCCGCCGATACCAAGGCCATTTTTAAAAATATAGCGAATAGCCAAGCCTCATTAAAATTAAAAGTAACAGGAGATACACGCCTTAGTATGGGTGGGCCAAATTATTAATCAATGTATTTAAAAAGATTACCGGGCAAAGCCCCAAAGAATGGATAGAAAAATATAGCAGGTCGAACTATTTACTCACCCGTTAGATACTATTTCCCATATTTCGCCAACATTTTTTTAAGATCATCTATTGTATTTATCTCATCAGCTTTTTTATCTTTTCGCCAGCGTTTGATACGGGGCAAATGCAATGCAACTCCGGACTTGTGGCGACCGCTTGCAGCAATTCCTTCAAATGCTAATTCAAAAACCAGTTCTGACTTAACCGTACGTACTGGTCCAAATATTTCCAGTGTATTTCGTTTTACAAAATTATCTACTTGCGCAATTTCTTTATCTGTTAAGCCACTATAGGCTTTCGCAAAAGAGACAAATTTGACCAGGCATGGTCACTATGAGCATGGCTAATGATAACCCTTTCTACCGGCTTCCAGGGGTCAATATAAAAATTGCCAGCACGGCAATACAGTCCCAAATCTGTAAATTCAATTAAAGACATTCACGTATGTAACAATAATGGGGTTACAAATGTTGAATTTTGCACTTAAGAATCAGCCGCTTAATTAGTTTGCTACGCCAATATTTTATTTTGGGGCTTATTAACTCGTCTCAAATCATCTTTTGCAGCGACTCCGGCTTTTCAACAGTGCATATTTGTGGGAATAAATTATTCACCACAAAATTTTAGTCATGAAAGCACAATTCCGTCAGTTTATGTTTGGTACCAGTATCGGTGAGAACAAGGCCATGAATATCGGCTGGCTTTTATTCCGGCTACATGTCGGGTTAAGTATTGCTATACATGCCGGCTGGCCGAAAATGAATACGATCACTGCACCTGGCTGGTTTGCCGACCAGGTAGCGGGGCTTGGATTTACATTTCCTTCACCGGCATTCTGGGCAGCCACAGCCGCCTGGGGTGAATTCGTTGGCGGTATCCTGATCGCCATTGGCTTATTTACCCGATTTGCAGCAGCACAGTTAGCCTTTCAATTTTTTGTAATCGCTTTTCTGTGGTTTGATAAACCGGAACCATTAACCGGTATGTATTTTCAGCATCTATATTTCTGGGCCTATGTGGTAGTAGCTTTTGGCGGTGGCGGAAAATATTCGGTGGATAAATTGATCATGAACAGGAAGAACATAAAAATTCCTTCCCCGGTTAAGATAGCGGGTGCCTCATTATTATTATGTATTGGAGTAAGCTGTCATGGACAAAACCCGGCTATTAGCATTGCTGATTTTAAACCATTGAATGGACGTTGGAACGGTACATTGACCTACCTGGATTATAGCGGCAATACCACTGAAACAATAAAAGCCAGTATCGAAGTAGCAATAAAAAATGAAAAGGTTTTTGAATTGGGTATTCTTTATTCGGACGAACCCAGTCACAATGGAAAAGAAGAATACCGTATCAATGAGGATGGAACAAGAATTAACAATCGTACCGTAATCGAACGGGCGGTGCAGCCAGATGGGTCATTAAAAATTGTGTTGGAAGAAAAAGGAACAGACGGGAATGAAACCAGGCCGGCTACTTTTCATCATGAGTTGATGATAGGGTATAATAAATTTACCCTGACGAAATTGGTAAAGTTTGACGGGGAGGCCAACTTTCTTCAACGAAACCAGTATTTATTGAGCCGGTGATTTTAGCCACTAAACTACTTGCGACTAACACAGATTTGAAATACTGCTGACGCAGGTTTATACCGGCCACGAATGCATGAGTAAATGATAGTTGTAATCATTCGTGCATTTGTGGCTTCTGTATTAATCTACTGTCTTAGGACAGCACAAATTTTGATCAAACACTATTTCACTTCTTCAAACACTCCTGTCTGTTTATTCTTTCGCACATTATCCCAGTTGAAATAGCGGCCATTCATCGCCACATACACACCGTGTGGCAATGTTTGTGCAAAAGCTAATGCACTGCCGAGATTGAATAAACCGTCAGAGCTACCAAATTTTATGGGTATCATAGCCCCGGTAAGAATAATGGTTTTATTCTTTACTTTTTCAGCCAGCACTTTGGCAGTTTCACTCATTGTATCAGTACCATGCGTAACGACAATTTGAGTTTCATCACAACTCTTGCATTGATGGGCTATCAGTGTTCTGTCACCTTCCGTCATTGCCAGGCTGTCCACCATCATCAGAGTCCTTATTTCTACCGGCACCTTACTACGACCCTTCTCCAACAACTCAGACATATGCGTGTCTTTAAAATATAATTCCCCATTCAGTTCATTATATTCCTTATCAAAAGTGCCGCCGGTAATAAAGATGCGGATTGCCATAACCTGTTACTATTTAGTATTAAGGCATGAAGATAAAATAAATAGAATGGGAAGAGGAAGAGCTTGCCTGAACATTATCTAACAATATGGCACAGGTAATAGAAAAGAGTAAAAAAAATCAGTAAACTTCTTGTTTAAATGATTTAAAAACCTACTTTAGTGAACCTTTTAGAAACAAAAAAGGCCCTTCCGTAGAAACGGACTGACCTCTAACGATTGCTTGCCATATGAAAATCTTCGAAAAGTAGTGTTATTTCGATGCACTGCTCAGACCTCTTACGATTTGCTTACTCTCACTTAACGATTGCCTGCTATCTGAAACCTTGCATCTTTGTACCTCAAAAGTAGGGTCTGCAGGGTTTCTATTCAATCCAACTTAGAACGAATTTTATGATGCCTACGGGTTAAGTTTTCATTAAAACCCTTGCTGGTACTTCATTTCAGAATAAATTTGCAATGATGCCCAACCGTTCAACCGACATACTATTTCAGCTTATCAAGTCCCTCGAAAAAGCCGAAAAAAGGCATTTTAAGCTCTATATCAAGCGAAGTTCCGGCAAAGAAGACCTCAAAATTGTCCGCCTTTTTGATGCCCTGGACAAGCTAAAGGACTACGACGAAAAGCCATTGTTGAAGAAGCTGGACGATGTGACAAAACCACAGTTAGCTAATCTCAAAACCCACCTGTACAAACAGATTCTGGCAAGTCTTCGCCTGTTGAAAAGTGCAGATAGTCTCGACCTGCAGCTGAATGAGCAGTTTGATTATGCCCATATTTTATATAAGAAAGGCTTGTTCCAACAAAGTCTCCGCATTTTAGAGCGGACCAAGGATATAGCCAAAGCCAACCAGAAATTCAATTTTTTACCACAGGCTATTGCCCTGGAAAAAAGGATCGAGAACCTGCATATCACCCGGAGCATGCAGGATCGGGCGGAGATACTATCCACAGAAGCCAACGAAGTAAGCCGGCATATAGCGATGGTAGCAAGGCTTTCTAACCTGGCGTTGAAGCTTTATAGTTGGTTCGTACAACATGGTCATGCCCGGAATGAAGAAGATGAAAAAGATATCCGGCAATTCATGAAGGATAACCTGACCAAAGATGTATGGGAACAAAATGGTTTTTACGAACGTTTATATCTATACCAGAGTTATACATGGTATGCTTTTATCCGCCAGGATTTTTTACAGTACTACCGGCATACAAAAAAATGGGTAGACCTCTTTGATGAACAACCATTAATGGTAAGAGTGGAAACCGGTCACTATATCAAGGGTATACACAACCTGCTAAATGCTCACTTTGATCTGCGCAATTTCCGCGAGTTTGAGAAAACTTTAAAAAAGTTTGAAAAAGTGGCGCAGACCGACCGGGTCAAAGAGCATGATAGTTTCCGTATTCTGGCTTTTATCTATATCAGCCAGGCCCGCATCAACCAGCATTTTATGCTCGGCACTTTTAAACAGGGGCTTTCGCTAATTCCCGGCATTGAAGAAAAACTGGAGGCAGATCACCTGTTCATTGACAACCATCGCATACTGGTATTAAACTATAAATTTGCAATGCTCTGTTTTGGCAGCGGTGATTATAACCGGAGCATTGATTACCTCCAGCTGATCATTAACGATAAAACCAATCTCCGCTACGACCTGCAGTGCTATGCCCGGGTGGTGCACCTGATGGCACATTATGAACTGGGGAACGATATGCTGATGGAGTCGCTCAGCAAATCTGTTTACCGCTTTATGGCAAAAATGAAAAATCTGACAACGGTGGAAGAAGCCATGTTTAAATTCTTAAGGCAGTCTCTTCCTTTATCACCCCGGCAAATCAAACCGGAATTTGAAAAATTATTACATACTATCAAGCACCTGGAAAAAGACCGTTTTCAGACCCGGGCCTTTGCCTATCTCGATATCATTTCCTGGGTAGAAGGGAAAGTGTATAACAAACCGATGGGAACGGTAATTCATGAAAAATATATGCAGAGCAAGCGAAGGAAGTAATCGCTTTGTACAAGAAACGATTCCCTTCAATTTTTAGAGTAATTTTCAGGATGAAGAATTTTATCCTCCTCCTCCTGCTTGCCGGGCTAAATGTATCCGCCCAAATCAATCCCGTCAATATCACTATTGCCCGCGATAGTTTCGGTATTCCTCACATTTTTGCGCCTACTGATCCCGAAGTAGCTTATGGCATCGCATGGGCACATGCCGAAGATGATTTTGGTACTTTGCAATTAGTGGTGTTGAGCGGAAAAGCCAAACTGGGAACCGGGTTGGGTAAAAAAGGGAGCCGAAGGAGATTATGTGATCAACCTGTTGCGCATACGAAAAACAGTAGAAGAGCAATGGACTACCCTCAGCCCTGATTTCCTCGCTTTGATAAAAGGTTATGTTGAAGGATTAAATGCTTATGCCAAAGCTCATCCAAAAGAAATCAACTACAAGCAGGCTTTTCCTTTTGATGAAAAAGACTACCTGACGGCCGTAGTTTTTTCTACCAGCCTTTTTTGCGGGTTGGACCAGGCACTGCCACAAATACTCGGGGGCAAAGTGGCGACGATTCCCAACTTTCAACCTTTCGAAGGACCCCGTGGGCAAGGCTCCAATGCTTTTGCCATGAACTCAAACAAAACAACTACAGGGGAAAGTTTTCTCGCTATTAATGCCCATCAACCACAAGAAGGTCCGGTGGCTTTTTATGAAGCACACCTGCAAAGCGAACAGGGCTGGAATATGCTGGGCGGATTATTTCCAGGGGGGTGTTTGATCTTTCATGGTACCAATGAGAACCTGGGTTGGGCACATACGGTCAATTACCAGGATAAGATCGATGTGTATCAATTAGAGATAAACCCTGCCAACAAAAATCAATACAAATTTGACGGGCAATGGATCAGCCTTGAAGAAAACAAAGCCAAACTGAAAGTAAAAGGAATTCCTATCACGATCGGGAAGAAAATATACTGGAGCAAATATGGTCCAACAGTTAAAACAGCAAAAGGGGTTTTCTCTTTGCGGGTTCCCGCCACAATGGATATTAAAGCACTGGAAGAATGGTACCGGATGAATAAAGCGAAGAATTTTACCGAGTTCTATAAAGCGCTAAGCATGACGAGCCTGCCGATGTTCAATATTATGTATGCCGACAGGTATGATACGATCTTTTATATCAGCAATGGAAAAATGCCAAGAAGGAATCCTGATCCTGCCTATAACTGGAAATCTACGTTGCCCGGTAATACGTCTGCCACATTATGGACGGAATTTAAGCCGGTCGGTGAACTGCCCCAGTATCTAAATCCTGCTTCAGGTTATTTATTCAATACTAACCACTCTCCTTTTCTGGCTACTGATCTAAAAGAAAACCTGGATAGAAATAAGTTTGACAAGAATGATGGCTATGAAACCTATCATAATAACCGCAGCCAGCGGGTTACAGAATTAATTTCGGAAGCAAAAGTGGATTACAACAACTTCAAACGAATAAAATTTGACCAGCAATTACCCAAAGAACTGCAATACATCTATGGCATCGATAGTATGCTGAACCTGGATGCCAATGCTTACCCGGCTTTAAAAGAGGTAATCGGCAATTTTCAAAACTGGGACCGAAAGGCTATTATCACCAGTAAAGGCGCGGCCGTCTTTTTATTGGTTTATGATTTTGTGTCCAAAAAACTGGCAGGTACCCCGGCAAGACAACTGACAAAAACAGAATCCATAGAGACTTACCAGCATGTATATGATTATATGCTACAGTATTTTGGTAAAACGGACCTGGTATTGGGTGATATACAAAAATTGGTGAGGGGCGATGATGCCCGGCCCGCATGGGGCTTACCTGATGTGCTCACTGCGGCTTATACAGGGGACTATAAGAACGGGATGCGAAAGATTGTATCCGGCGATGCTTATATCTGTTTTGTCCGTTACCCGAAGAACGGAGGCCTGCCCATCATAGAATCAGTGAACACTTTTGGAGCTTCCATGCACCCTGATTCACCCCATTATAAGGACCAGATGACGATGTTTCAGAATCAGCAAACTAAACCGATGACGCTGGATAAAAAAGAGGTACTGAAGACAGCCAAAAAGATATATCACCCGGGCTAATGAAAACCGGCTACGATACAGTGCTAATTGGAAGAATGGCTAAAAACGAAAATCAGCCCTGCTGAATTGTTACTGTAAAGATGAAATCAGGCTTTCTATATAGTTTAGATACTGCTTTGCTGGCTCGATAAACTCCTTTGTTGTTTCTGCATCTTCTGCGATAGCATCGCTGTAATCGTCTTCTATCCGTTCCTGCATCAGCCTGCTGAAAAATGAAGCTTGCCGGGTGTCAAACTCACCTGTTTGAACAAAATGCAGGTGAAGCTGATTAATAGTACCACTATGTGTTTTAGGGATTATATCTTTAGTAAGTAACAAGGCTTTTGTAGCATGAAATCAGCAGTAATAAAAACGATTTATAACAGTTGTGTAAAATTTATTTGCCAGCAGAATATCAGCCTCATTTAAAAACGATTTCGCTTTTTTCATTTTTAATTCTATGACTTTTCTTTTCTCTTCAGTCATAGAACGAGGCTGTTTTCAGCAATTGAATTTTTCAATGTATAGTAAGAGGGGTTAAGCTCCCAGTCATTGTTATGCACCAACAGGATATTAATAAATGCACCGATAGAAACGCTTAACGGGAATATTTTATCATGTACCGCTTGTTTGATTTGCTTTGAAACAGGTCCCCCCTTGGTCAGGACAAGAATATCCCAATCGCTTTCGGAAGTAGCTGTATTACTCGCCCTGTTTCCAAAAATATAATAGAAGCTTCAGGGAGCACTTCCTGAATTTGTAGCTTGATATTTAGTAGTATTTGTTGTTTCAGCGACACCTATCAAAGGGCTAAAAAATTTTTCATATACCCGAATCTAATGAGGGGGTACAAGTTTCGTTAACTTGCACCCATGATTGATTATTTGCAGGGGTTAAATGACCGGCAGCGGGAAGCTGTATTACATATCGATGGACCGATCATGATCGTGGCGGGAGCTGGCAGTGGGAAAACAAAAGTGCTGACGACCCGCATCATTCACCTGATGGCGAATGGTGTGGATGCATTCAATATCCTGGCCCTGACATTTACCAACAAGGCGGCCAAAGAAATGAAAGAGCGGGTAGAGAAAATTTTGGGGAATGGCGAAGCCCGGAATTTATACATTGGCACGTTCCACTCCGTTTTTGCAAGAATACTCCGCTTTGAAGCCGAAAAGATCGGTTACCCGAAAAGCTTTACCATTTACGATACCGATGATGCCAAGAATGTGATCAAGACCGTCACCAATGAACTGGACCTGGATGATAAACATTATAAACCCAATATTGTCTATAACAGGATATCATCGGCCAAGAACGCCCTGGTAACCCCGGAGGAATACCGGAATGATTATGCTATCCAGCAGGAAGATATGCGGAGCAACCGGCCGGCAATTGCCCAGATCTATGAAGCTTATGCCAAACGCTGTTTTAAAAACGGTGCTATGGATTTCGATGACCTGCTGATGAAATTTTACCAGTTGCTAAAAAATGTACCGGAAGCATTGGCGAAATACCAGCGAAAGTTTAAATACATTTTAATTGACGAGTACCAGGATACCAATCCCTCCCAGTACGAGATCATTAAACTGCTTGGAGCGATGCATGAAAATGTATGCGTGGTGGGAGATGATGCGCAAAGTATCTATAGCTTCCGGGGGGCAACGATTGAAAATATCTTACAGTTTCAAAAAGACTATGATGAGGTAAAAGTGATAAAACTGGAGCAAAATTATCGTAGCACCCAAAGTATACTGCATGTAGCCAACCAGGTAATAAAGAACAATAAAAACCAGATAGAGAAAGTACTTTTCACCGAAAATGCGGAAGGGGAAAAGATAAAATTGGTGCGGACCATGACCGACAATGATGAAGGAAAATTTGTTTCGGACAGTATTCAGGAACAGAAACTTCGAAATCATTACAGCAATAAAGACTTTGCTATTTTATACCGGACCAATGCGCAGAGCCGTGCTTTTGAAGAATCCCTGCGGAGAATGGGGCTGGCATATACCATTTATGGAGGTATTAGTTTTTATCAGCGCAAAGAAATTAAAGATATCGTGGCTTACCTCCGGTTGATCGTCAACCCCAAAGATGAAGAAGCCTTAAAGAGAGTGATCAATTACCCGGCTAGAGGTATTGGCAAAACCACTATTGATAAACTGGTATTATCAGCCAATGAAAGTAATATCAGTATGTGGCAAGTGCTGGAGAAAGCCAATGAATTTGGTTTCCGGGCCGGAACTTTTACGGCTCTCCAGGATTTTGTGACGATGATCAAAAGTTTTGCCAGCATGCTGACAAAACAAAATGCGTATGAAGTGGCTTTTCATGTAGGCAAACAAGCCGGGCTGGTAAAAGAACTCTTCAATGATAAAAGTACTGAAGGCGTGGCCCGGTATGAGAACATTCAGGAGTTATTAAACTCTATTAAAGAATGGACAGAGAGTCCCGACAACGAAGACGGGGAATTGGTGGATAAAAGCCTGGCTTCTTATTTACAACAGATCACTCTGCTCACAGATGCCGATGAAAAAGACCCCGATGCAGATACAGTGAAATTGATGACCATCCATGCGGCCAAAGGGTTAGAATTTAGTTGTGTGTTTGCAGCCGGTTTGGAAGAAATGCTTTTCCCTAATGCTATGGCCATTAATACAAGGGAAGAACTGGAAGAAGAGCGACGCTTATTTTATGTAGTGATCACCCGGGCCAAACAACGGCTTTGGATTACGTATGCGAATACCCGTTACCGTTTTGGCCAGTTGGTACAAAATGAACCCAGCCGCTTTATTGAAGAAGTGCCGGAGCAATATATGGACCGGAGCTTTGCCGGTGGCGGTGCCCAAAACCAGATCGGGGGCAGTAAATGGAGCAAAGGCTCTGCTTTTGAACGGATGAGAGCCAAAAATGTGGATGACGGAGAATCAGGAAAAGTAAGTCAGCAATCAGGAACCTATTATAATTCTGGCCCGGCGGCTTCTAAATCAGCACCATCTTATTTACCGCCTAAAGGGTTACCGGCAAAAGTAAAAGAACATGTGCCATCTGCCGATTTTGAAGCAAGCGATACTTCTACCTTAAAAGAAGGGCAAAAAGTGGAGCATCAAAAATTTGGTTTTGGTGAAGTGATGAAACTGGAAGGTGCGGCGCACAATCCAATTGCGACGGTAAAGTTTGAGCATAATGGGGAGAAGAAGATAATGCTGAATTATGCGAAGCTGAGGATAGTGGAATAGCTATTGTTTTTTACTGCCGATTGAATATACACTTCAATAGTTGTCGGGGTCAATCCAAACTGTGCAATATTGTCTTTCGCATTCATTGTTTCGTCTGATTTTTCAGTATGTATGCTAAACTTCATTGTACGGGCAATGCCAGGGTGAAAAGGGGTTAACAAAACAGAGAACACTTTTAAGACACCAACAGGCACATGACTAGTTTTGGGTTTAATGTTTAGTGCTTTTCCAAAAAGAACTGCTATTTCATTCCGGCTGATATTTTGCGGACCGGCGACTGCAATTATTTTATTATAATAGTTTTGGTTCAATGCAATAATATCAATAGCAGCAACAACATCTTTTGCAGCAATAAAATTTGTAGGGTTATTTCCTAAGCCAAGAATGGCGGTCTTCCCTTTTTCAACAATATTTTTTCCAAGCAGGTTGTACACATGCCATTCCATAAAAGCTGGGAGGCGTAGGATTGTATAATTTAATCCACTGTTTATTATATACTGCTCAATTAGATATTTGGTCCTGAAAAAATCAATTGGATGATCAGGAGAAGCTGTGGAGCTGGAGGTGTAAATAAAATGGGTAACACCTGCCCTTTTTGCTTCTTCCACTAAAAGTTTGTGTCCGGCTTCATCTACTGTTGCAGATTTATTTATTCCTTTACCCAGCATTCCATGGGCCGCTGTGAGAACAACATCAATTCCATTGAAAATGCCGGTAATCGTTGCAGCATCAGTCAGGTCACCCGTTATTACGGCAGCACCTTTCTTTTCCAGGTTAATAGCTTTGTCTTTATTTCGTACAAAGACAGTTAACTGAAAACCTTTTTCCAGAAAATGAATGGCGGCGGCATTTCCTAAAACACCAGTGCCACCGATAATAAGCAGACGAGGCATATCGGCATGAGTTTAGTGGATAAGTTACAATAAATAAAAGAATAAGGGGTAAAACCTGAATTAACAAAATACAACAAGACGGATATTTATATTTGTTTGGTAGTTTCCCGTTTAGTACGAACCAACATGCCATCCGCCAGACAAAAAAGAAAGTTTCGCAAAATAGTGCTTGCAACTGTGGCTGTAGTGATATTGGCTATGGGAGGTTGGCTTTTATTTCAACGATTACAATACCGCAAGGCAAAGTTCACCCGCTACCCCGAATTTGGGATCAATATCCCGGAGAATTATCCCATCCATGGTATTGATGTGTCCAAATACCAATCCATGATCGCCTGGGAAGAAGTGAAGGCGATGAAAGTAAAGAATATACAATTGGGCTTTGCTTTTATCAAAGCCACCGAAGGAATTGGTAATACGGATCCGCACTTTAAACGTAACTGGAAAAAAACCAAAGACCATAACATTATACGAGGTGCCTATCATTTTTTTATCGGCTCCAAAGACGGCCGCATGCAGGCAGAAAATTTTATCAGGAAAGTGGAACTGGAACCGGGCGATATGCCACCTGTACTCGATGCAGAACAATTGAATGGCGCATCGGCTGAGCAGGTGAGAAAAGAAATGAAGGAGTGGCTGGACATTGTAGAGAACCATTACCAGGTCAAACCGATTATCTATACCAATGTTGATTTTTATAACCGCAACCTTGGGACTGAGTTTGACAATTATCCGTTATGGGTGGCACATTATTACCAGGCCGAGCAGCCCCGGATCAAACGGGGCTGGGTCTTCTGGCAACACAGTGACAAAGGACGGGTCAATGGGGTGGTTTCACCAGTTGATTTCAATGTGTTTAATGGTGATTCTTTAGCATTTAAAAACCTGCTGATCGATTAACAGAAACAAAACAGGGTGTTGAAATGTCTTACCTTGTTTGCCGAAATAAAGATCAGTATGGAAAGGAACTGGGACCCAGAGGTAAAAACTTTTTTTGTCAAAATCCTCAATTCAATTGCATTCGGATTGTTCTGGATGCTGACCTGTACCACAGCAGGTATTTATTTCGAACTGGGTTTTACAAAGGGTAAGCCGCTTATTAATACCATCCTTTTCTATACCGTAATGACTATCAGCCTCTTCTTCCTGCTCCGGTATTTATATAAAACCTGGAAAAAAGAGTAATCACATTACTTTTTCCTGCCTGGGTCCAACTAAAAATACCCGCCGTACGTAACACATCTTAAATAAAAACGGTATTTTAGAAATTCATTCTACTAACAATGGAGCTAAAAGGAATCAGCAAATGGATGATCATTACCGGTACATTGGTAATCTGGACGATTAAGTATGGCATCAGGCCCCTTTATGGATTTGATGAGCCGGTCAGATTTTTTTTAAATATCGCTCCCAACCTGCTGGGTTCCTTCCTGATTCCATTTGGGGCTTATTGGTTTTTCAGCGGGCGAAACTTTTTAGTGGCACGGGTTTTTAAAATAGAAACACCGTATGATCTTCGCCTTGTTTGCCTGCTTGGTTTTGGCATGCTGGTGGTCAACGAATACTTGCAACTGATCCCCTTCTTTGGCCGCACCTTCGACTACAACGATATTATTTTTTCTTCGGTAGGATTACTGGCTTCTTCTTTTGTTTTTAGCAGACTTCAATCCCGCAAACTGCGAAATTATCAGCCGGAAACCAATTAATTTTTAGCGTCCAGGATGATTGGTGCATTTCCTTTTCCCATTATAATCACTTTTGAGTTCGGTGATTTTGCCAATTCCAGGTAAGCCTTTATCTGTTCATATTGTAATTGCTGATCTGTAAGGCCGATATTGATGATACGTTGATAATCGGCGATTCCCTGTGCCTCTACCCTTTTTCGTTCAGCTTCCTGTTTTTCTTTTAATAATACAAACTGCATCTTTTGTGCATCCTGTTCGGCATTTATTTTTTGTTCGATAGTTGCTTTTACAGATTGGGGGAGGGTAATATTCCTCACCAGTAATTGTTCCAGTATCAAACCTCTTTTTTTAAAATCTTCATCAATGCTTTTAAAAATTCGTTGTTGAAACTCATCTCTTTTATTGGAGTATAATGATACCGCTTCATAATAAACAGAGTTATCCCGGATTTTGGTTCTGGTCAACGGACGAACAATTTTATCGGTATAATCAACACCCGTTTCCCGGACAAGACGAGGGGCTTCAGATGGAAGAAGTTTGTATAATACGGTAAGATCAATGCTAACTTCCAGTCCATCTGACGTCAATACACGGATAGCATCATCCCCGGTTTGGGTTCCTTCGTCGTGTACACCACTCATGGTATAGTTCTGCGTTTTTATATCTAATCGTTGTACCTCAACAAAAGGATTTATAAAATGTAAACCACTGCTCAGCACATCATTCTGAACTTTTCCGAATAAGGATTTTACACCTATTTGCCCGGCATTAATCTGTACTATGCATTTTGTCAGAAATCCGATAAGCATCACTGCAATGGCGATGCTGCGGATAACTTTTGCAAACCGGCCAACCTGTTGATTGTTTTGCAAGGCAAAGCCGGCAATTAAAACGAGAATGCCAAGGATTATTAAGGCCATAATTTATTTTTTTAAATATGAAAGTAGTCAAATCTTAGCTGCTATGGTCTGAAACAATAACCCATCGGCCATTTATTTTCCGGAACATTAAAGTGTAGTGCCCTCCCACATCTCCGATGGAACGTTTCAAAAACCATTTACCGGTGATATGGTAATATTCTTTCGATAATTTTTTAACCTGGATCAGGGTGAAAACCAGTTGACCCATGGCGGCAGTATCAGGATAACCCTTTTTATAATTGTTCAGAGTATTGGTCCAGCCATAAGTCACCCCGCTTTTTCCGATAAACATCAGCGAATCATTTTCCCAGTAACCATTCATAAAGCTGTTAATATCTCCCCGGTTCCAGGCCTGGGTCTGCTCATCCAGGATCTTCCGGATGGCTGTTTCGTTTCCGCCTGCCTGCCGGGCAGGTTTTGATTGGGCTAACAGATGGGTTGTTATTAAAAGAAATAAGGCAAAAAATAGTTTCTTCATCGCTGAACTTTTGTTCAAGTTAAATTAAAAAATACTAAGGCGATTAATGGTCACAATCATCTTTATGAGCATGATTGTGTACCCGGCAAGACCGGTAATTTAATAGGTGAGCGGTTATGATCAGGATAACAGCAGGAATCAACAACCAGTCTTCATACTGTGCATACACCTGTTTAAGTACCAGGAAAATAAAACCCGCAATAAAAAGAGCAAGAGGCAAAAGGCTATGATGATGTTTTTTATACCCATGATAAAGGGAATAAGAGCCGATACACAAAGCCAGCAGGATCATCCCCAGTTCAAAGCCCATATGGTGAATGATATTGATACCAAATAATGGCAGACTGCTTAAAAAAAGCGGCAACAGGGCACAATGAATAGCACAGGCCAATGAAGCCCCGATTCCTAACGTATCCCAGTTGATTCTGAATTTCATAAAAGTCAAAGGTAACTAAAAAGCAACATTGTTGCATAAAATATCGAACTTTGACCGCTGGCTCCTGTTAACAGGTTCGGTCGATACCGGGTCCGCATCCTACCTTTGTGGGCCAAATAATGAATATGTCAAAAAAGAAGTTGTTCTATATTAGTTTTTTTGTGGCGCTGGCGCTTATTTTCTATTTGGTATTAAGCCTGCTGATCCCGGGTTTTTCCGATAAAAAATCACCACCGCTAAGTTTTGTCCAGCCCTTTTCTTTTACTAACCAGGATGGGAACAGGGTGACTGAAAAGGATATAGCCGGTAAAGTCTACGTGGCTGAATATTTTTTTACGCATTGTGAAGGCATTTGCCCTATTATGAATAATAATATGCGGCTGGTCTATGAAGAATTTAAGACCGACACCAATTTTCTCATTCTTTCCCATACCAGCGACCCGGACAGGGATTCTGTTGGACAAATGAAATACTATGCCGACTCAATGAAAGTGGATACCCGGCGCTGGGTTTTTCTCACGGGGAGAAAAGATAGTTTGTATACAGCGGCAAGGGTTAGTTACACCATTGATGATCCTGTCAATAACCTGAAGAGTATGGAAGACCAGTTTATCCATTCACAATTTTGGGCCCTGGTGGACAAGAATGGCGATGTACGAAAAGTAATCGACGGATTGAAGGAAAGCGAAGTGAAAAGCCTGATAAAGGCAGCCCGGCGCTTGCTGAAAGAAAAACAGAATGATTAAATTTATAGCTGATTATAATGTCAAAACAAACGGACATACAGATAGATAGCCAGGTAGATGAATTGCTCAAGAAAAACAATCTCAGCATTACCGGCAGCCGGAAAAAAATCCTGCAACTGTTCCTGGAACAGACTGGGGCGCTGGCACATGGTGATATTGAAAAAAGGGCAGGAGAAAAATTTGACCGGGTAACAGTGTACCGCACTCTGCAAACTTTTGTTGACAAAGGTCTTGTTCATACCATCCCTACTGCTGATAATTCGATCCGCTATGCGCTTTGTAAAGATGAATGTTCACAGGGCCACCACCACGATCATCATATTCATTTTGTTTGCAGCCAGTGCAATAATACTTATTGCCTCGATGATGTAGTCACACCGGAAATTAATCTCCCTAAAGGCTATTCAGCCGAACATATAGAAGTAGTCGTAGAAGGGGTTTGTAAGAATTGCAGGTAAAAAAACTTGTGCTCCGCCGCCCGGCTGAGAAACAAATGTCAATGAGTTCTTATTGATATTGTAGTTTTCAAAAAATTTATTTTACCGAAAAGGTATTCCTGATTCTCCCTACAGGGAATAGGAGGGTTAAAATAAGGAACTGTTGCAGGGGATTTAAAAATAAAGCCCCGGTGTAGAAACATCGGGACTTTTTGGTTAAGGCTCTGATTAGTAGCTATTTTTTACTACGAGGTTTTGGCGTAGTAAGTATGTTGAGTACTCTTAATTACAACCATAATTGCTGATTCAAAAATAAGTGGTACTTGCCACATTTCCGAATTTATGCCATCCCCCTTTTGTGGTATTTTTAAACATATAAATTATCCGCTTCGTTTTTAACAAATTGCATTAACCCACTGATATACACAGACGAAAGGTCAAATTCCAAACCGGCCGCTTTAAATAACTCGGGTAAAGTCTTCGTACCACCCAGCCGGAGGGCTGTTATATAATTATTAATAGCTGCTTCCGGGTCTTGTTTGTACTGCTGCCATAACCCAATGGCTCCCAATTGTGCGATCCCATATTCGATATAATAGAAAGGAACTTCAAATAAATGCAACTGCCGCTGCCAGGCAAAACGACAATATTCTTCCAGCCCTGTAAAATCAATAACAGGGGAAGAAAACTCATTGAAAATGTTTAACCATTGAGCAGATCTTTCTTCTTCTTTATGAACAGGATTTTCATAGATCCAATGCTGGAACTTATCGATCGTTGCGATCCAGGGAAAAATGGTGATCACTCTTTCTAGTTGCTGCTCTTTTGCCCGTGTCAATTCTTCTTTGCTGTCAAAGAAAACATGCCAGTGATTCATGCTGAACAGTTCCATCGACATGCTTGCGACCTCTGCTATTTCAGTGGGGTATTCTTTAAACCCGGTCAGCGCCAGATCATGTGACAGAAATGAATGAATAGCATGACCACCTTCATGTACCATGGTGGTTACATCATCCAGCTGGCCGGCGGCATTCATAAAGATAAAGGGAGCACCACTTTCAGCTAATGGGCAATTGTAACCGCCGGGAGCTTTACCCTTTCTACTTTCCAGGTCAAGATGGCCCATTGCTTTCATTTTCCGTAGACAATCGCCAAAAAAAGTTTTTAACTCATCAAAACAGGCAATTGTTTTTTGGGTCAACTCTTCCCCATTGGTAAAAGGGCGAAGCGGCTGAATCCCCGCGGGTTCGGCTTCCACATCCCAGGGACGGAGTGTATCCAATCCTAGTTTTTTCTTTTTCATTTCGTAGATCTGATTCACCAATGGCATCACATGTAGTTTTACGGCTTCATGAAACTGGTAACAATCTTCTTTGCTGTAATCAAAGCGACCCAATTCAACAAAGCGGTAATCCCGGAAATTCTCAAAACCAGAATTAAGAGCTACCTGGTGGCGTTTTTGCAAGAGCGAAGAAAATAAACTGTTCAGTTCTGTTTTATCCTGTAGCCTTCTTTCATTGATCTTGCGGTATACTCCTTCCCGTAAATTACGGTCAGGGTCTTCTAAAAATTTTGCCGCCTGTTGTAAAGTGTACTCCTGCCCGTTCACTTCCACAGTCATTTTACCGGAGATCATACCAAACTGCTGTTGCATCACACTCAGTTCTGCCTGCAGGGGTATATTGGCTTCTCTGAATAATTCGATATTCTTTTTCACATTCCGCAGGTAAGTAAAATAATCCTGCTGGTTCAATTCATTGATGTAAGGCGAGTCCAATAATTTTTTATTCAGTTTATCGGAGTAAGGCTGGATCTTCGGTTGAATCTCCATCATAAAATAATTGAAAGACGCTTCAAGTTCTTTATTCTCCGTATCGCAGGTCATTTTGATCTGGCGCCAGCAGGCATCTTCACTGATCACAGCTTCCAGTTCACTCGCATCTTTCAGCCACTGCTCGAGTTCTGTCAGGGACCCGATCACTTTATCATCCAGGGATTTAAAATAAGGTTCGAGATTGTCCCAGTTCGTAATAGTGAAATCAGCAGGTAAAAAATGCCGGGGTAGTTTTTTTATATCAGCACTATAGGTTATTTTCATTTCGTTTTTAATTAAAAAAAGCTATTTCAATAGTAGTTGAAATAGCTTGTAAGTATATTTTTCGTTTTTTTTATTCAGCTTTCTTTTTCCGGGCTACTTTTTTCTTGGGCGCTTCTTCTGTTACTTCTGCTGCAGATTCCTCTTTCTTTTTCGTTGCCGCTTTTTTGGCAGGTGTTTTCTTAGCAATGGGTTCTTCTACTACTTCTACTGCTTCCTCAGCTTCTTCTTCTTCCGGAAGTTCTGATAAAACGATCTCCACGTTATTCTTTTTCAGGATATCAAACCATTTCACCATCTTCTTCATATCACTTGCATAAACTCTTTCAAAGTCCATATCAGGATATACTTTTTCAAAGTATTTCTTCACGGCGGCGGCATCTTTTTCATCCGGCAGGGTTCCGCCGGCTTTATCCATCGCATTCAGCACATCCACCAGGTTCACATTGTCCCGGACGGTATAGACTTCAATACTTTCCAGGTGCGAAAAATTGTGGATACGGCTTGACACAAAGCGGGTTGATTTATCATCCAGGGAGCGGACAATAGCCCCATCGGTTTTGCTGTTAATCAGTTCAAATAATCCGGGCAACCCGGTCACGGCAACAAGTTTACTGTATTCCATATATGTTTTGATAATTAGGAGCTGCAAGATACTTGAGTTCGGGCAAATTGGGGCCTGAAAATAAGTTTCCCCCGGGCGAACGGTTTTACCTAAAACCCCGTCATAATTACCGGTTATTCATATTTACCTTAAAACAAATCTCACATGAAAAAAGTGATCCTGATAGTGCTGGTTTCCTTTTCTGTGGCGCTTACTGCTTCTGCCCAGGGAGGAGGTTTTCAACGTCAAAACCCGGAACAGCGGGTAGCGGCCATCCATGCGAAATTGGACAGTGCTTTTAAGCTGGAGGCTTCCAAATTAGCCACTCTTGATACGGCTCTTACCGTTTTATTTAAAAAGCAAAACGAAAAAATGATGGAAATGATGGCCGGCGGAACAAGGCCTGACCGGGAAACCATGCTGGCAGAAAGAAAAAAATACACAGATGCCCGTGATGAAATGATCAAAGTGATGGTATCCGCAGAGCAGTATGCCATCTGGAGAGAAACAATAGAACCCTCTATGCGCCCGCAACGTGTTCAGGGCGGTGGCGGTAACGGGGGTAATTAATAGTACCTCTTTTCATAATAATAGATGCCGTTCTTTATCCCGGGATAGAGAACGGTTTTTTATTGCTATCGGGTAAAAAGCCGGATGAATGGAACAGCTAAGAGCAATGAAACAAGGTCTTAAAGTAAAATAACTGCTATGCGCCAATCCACCATGCTTATATTCTTCTGCTTTTTATTCCTTTCTTCTACTGGCCAATCCGTCGCCAAACTACCTTGCAGAGACCCTGCCTACCGCCAGTTTGATTTTTGGTTGGGCGAATGGGAGGCTTTTGGTCTCAACGACCAAAAAGCCGGGGATAGCAAGGTCAGTCTGATACTTGACAGCTGTGTAATTTTGGAAGAGTGGACCAGCGCCGCTGTCAGCCGGGGCATCCGCTATGCAGGGAAGAGTTTCAACACCTGGAATACCAATACCAGACAATGGCAGCAAACATGGGTAGATAATGCCGGCGGTAGTAATGAATACCTACTGGGGCAAGCCAACAACAACCAGATAATTTACACTTCTTCATCTTTTTCCTTTAGCAGGGATACAATGGCCATTCGGAAAATGACCTTTACTAGTTTAAATCCTGAAAAACTACGGCAACTTGGTGAGATTTCTAAAGACAAGGGGCTTAGCTGGACGACAGAATATGACCTGGAATACCGGCGAAAGAAATGATGAATGGAGGGAGTTTCCGGATTTATTGTATGAACTTTAGAATCCGGCTTAAAAATACTACTTATCACAAAAACTGCTATATGAAAAGAATAATCCTTTTCTCTACATTCCTTTTTGCTGCCTTCCATACTTTATCTGCTCAAATGGATGTTCCACCCAGCGGAGGAAATCCCCGGGCAATGGTATCAGAAGAAGTTGGTATTACGAGTATCACCATTAAATATGGCCGTCCTGATGTCAATAAACGGGAAGGAAAAATCTATGGGGATGGCAACCTGGTTACTTATGGTTTTAATACCACGAATTTTATAACCAATAAAAATACATCGCCGTGACGGGCAGGTGCCAACGAAAATACAACCATCAGCTTTGAGCATGATGTAAAAGTAGAAGGAAAGGATCTAAAAGCCGGTACGTAAGGACTGCACATGGCCCTGGCAGCTGATAATGTAACGCTGATTTTTTCAAATCAAAACGATGCCTGGGGTAGCTTTTATTATGAAGAAAAGAATGACGCTTTGCGGATTACAGTAAAACCTGTTGTCCTGGAAAAATCGGTGGAATGGCTCAAGTATGAATTCATAGAACATAAAGAAAAATATTGTGTAATTGCAATGCAATGGGAGAAATTATCGGTGCCTTTTAAAGTCGATGTTGATGTTGATAATATTGTGATCGCCCGGTTACGGGACCAGATCACCAGCCAGAAAGGATTTAACAGTACCAATATGTTGCAGGCGGCTCAGTATTGTTTAAACAGGAACATTAACCTGGAAGAAGCGCTGGCATGGAGTGTCCGGGCCATCAATGGTTTCCAGGGTCAAAAAAGTTTTATTACATTAAGAAACCTGGCAACAGCCTATGAAAAGCTCAACAGAACACAACAAGTGGATTCTACTATTGACGAGGCCCTGCTAATTGCAACCGCCAATCAATATACAGCATATGGGCGCCAGTTGATCACTCAGAAAAGAGTGGATAAAGCAATGGAAGTATTTATGGCTTCGCAAAAAAGATATGGCGATATGTATGGGGTCAATAATGGGTTGATGAGTGGCTATTCTGCGAAAGGCGATTTTAAGAATGCTATGAAGCATGCGGAAAAAGCCATGGCACAAACACCGAACGAAGCGGCAAAAAAGACCCTGGAAGGACAGCTTGCCAAATTAAAAGAAGGGAAAGATATAAATCAATAAACTACCAACCATGAACAATGCTATCAGCTGGTTCGAAATTGGATCTACGGATCTGGCAAGAGCTACCAAATTTTACGAAACTATTTTTGGCATTTCTCTTATTCCAATGGATCTGCCCAATATCAAAATGCGGATGTTCCCGCTGAATGATATGATGACACAGGTAGGAGGTGCGCTGGTGGATAGTGGTGGCTTTCATAAACCAACTGCTACGGATGGGCCATTAGTTTATTTGAACGGGAACCCGGATCTTCAATCGGTATTGGATAAAGTTGAAGCAGCTGGCGGTAAAATAGCGGTGCCAAAGACGGAGATATCACCTGCATACGGTTATATGGCGGTCATCTTCGATACCGAAGGAAACAGGATCGGTTTACATAGTGTGCCACAATAAAAAAGCAAATGAAAAAGGCCCTTTTTTCTGCTGCGATTCTCACTGGTTTATTAGCATTCACCTACTATCCGGGTGATAAGAAAGCATTTAAAAAATTATTTGCCCTCGAAGGAGTTTGGAAAATGAATACTAAAAAAGGGGCTTTGTGCGAAGAGTGGAAAAAAATGAACAAGAGCTTTATGCAGAACAAAGGCTATGTGATCAAAGGAAACGATACGACCCTGACAGAAAGAGTGGCCCTGACGAGAACCAGCGAAGGAATTTTGTATACTTCCACCGTAGAAGACCAGAACAATAAAAATCCTATTGCATTTACGATGACCTCGTCAGGGGGAAATGTTTTTGTGTTTGAAAACAGAAAACATGATTTCCCCAAAAGAATTGTATATCAACTCCTGTCACCCGACTCTCTTCATGCCTTTATCGATGACGGGGTAGAAGGAACAAAAAAAGTACAGCATTTCTATTATGTACGGCAAAAAATGTAAATTAGTAAAAATAAACAGGTATGCAATCAAAAGCTATCACCGTTGATCAATACCTCGCAGAGCTTCCTGCCGACCGGCAAAAAGCTATTGCTGAGCTGAGAAAACAAATAAAAAAGAACCTGCCAAAAGGATTTAAAGAAGGTATCGGTTATGGTATGATCGGCTATGTAGTACCACATGAGATCTACCCGGCGGGTTATCATTGTACACCTGAGCTTCCGTTGCCATTTATGAGTATTGCTTCACAAAAAAACTTTATTGCCGTCTATCATATGGGCGTGTATGCTGACCCCAAACTCCTGAAATGGTTTACAGATGCGCATGCCAAAGTATCTGCAAAAAAACTGGATATGGGTAAAAGCTGTATTCGTTACAAAAAGCCGGAAGATATTCCTTATCAGCTGATCGGGGAGCTGTCTTCAAAAATTACACCGGAAGAATGGATCGATATGTATGAAACGAATTATAAAAAGCACCTCAAGAAAAAATAATTATCAATAAATACAAATAATATGAAAAAGATATTCTTCTTTATCGCCCTGCTTACTGCTCTTCAGTCCTTTGCACAAGACAGCACAAACGCAAAACCTAAAGAATATCTTGCTGTGCTTACACTTACGGAGAAATACCAGGATGACAAGAACTGGACCAAGGCCGACCAGGGCGTGGTGAGCGAACATTTTCAACGGTTGATCAAAATGAAGAACGAGGGCATTGTTGTTTTTGCCGGTCGCACGCAACTGGAATCTAATGACCCGAATATGATGGGCCTGGTTGTTTTTTATGCCAAAGACCAGAAAGAGGCACTGCAGTTCATGTTGGAGGATCCGGCGGTAAAAAATAAAATTATGCTGACAAAAGTGTATCCCTATGGGACCGCAATTAATAAATGTGATTAACAGCAACCTCAAAGCAACTTGCTATGAGAACGGCAAGTATCGATAAAGCATTTCAAACGCAGATCAGCAATATTGAAAAAAGTACCGGCAAGAAACTGGCGCAGTGGATCACTATTATTAATAAAAGCGGATTTACCAAACACGGCGAACTAGTCACTTTTTTAAAAGTGAAGCATGGCTTTACCCACTGGAATGCCAATACCTTAGTTCATTTTGCCAAACAAAGCCATGCCGGGGCAGCAGAAAATAAAACAGACTGGATTGCAGAGCAATACAAAGGCAAGGAAAACCTGAAGTCCTGGTACGATAAAATAATGACAGCCATCAATAAGTTCGGTAAGGACATCGAAATAGCGCCAAAGAAAGCGTATGTAAGTCTCCGAAGAAAAAAACAATTTGCCATTTTACAACCTTCCACCAAAGAGCGTCTGGATATTGGCTTAAATATAAAAGGAGTCGCCCCTTCCGGTATCGTAGAAGATGGCAGTAAATGGAATACGATGTGCACGCACCGGATCAGCATCGAGGAAGGGAAATCGGTGAATAAGGACTTGAATACCTGGATAAAAAAGCATATGATCAGGCCGGTTAACCAATGCTGCCATTAGCAGATAATTAACTGTAAGAATAGAGGATTAAAAAAACGATATCAAAAAATGGTGGGTTTAGTGATATAAAAGGTAGTAAAATTAAAATAACCCTGCAACGAAAGATTTGATAAAAGGGAATGGCTTAGGATAGCTGGCTAATCTTTATCTGCATAACAGTAGCAATGCTTGTCGCTCTTTCTTTGATAATAAAGGCGTTAGTCCCGGCAAATAGTTCATCCACTGTTTCTTTAAAATAACGGAGCCAGGTAGTGAAATGCTCTTTTGTCAACGGCGACTTTTGATGTAATACCAGGTGAGGCTGCATGGCATTCTTGTGATAAGTATCGGATTGGAATAATAAAGAATCCCAGAAATCAACCAGTATAGGAAGATGATGGTCAAGGTCAATCTTTGCAATATCGGTAAAGAGATAGCTGATACTGAGATCGGATAATAATTTTTTATAGAACCCTTGCATGAGTTGTAACAGGTCGCTCCTGTTTTCAATATCTTTTTTATCCTGCATTGGTTGTAGTTATTTCTTTAAGAATATTATCGATCCGGGCTTTTACATTTTCATAAGAAGCATAACCTTTTGCTACGAGGTAAAACTTTGTTTCACTTGCCTGCAGCAGTACCGCCGGAAAACTGGTTACCTGTAGTTGTTTGCATAGCGCAAACTCATACAAAGCTTTGTCTTTATACTCTTCACTATTCAGTTTCTTGTAAAAGTCAGCTGGATCAATAGCATACTTTTCCAATAAATACCGGTAGGCTTCTTTATCGGTCAGGTCTCTTCCTTCAAAATGCAGTGCATGTTGCAGGTCGGCAGCAAAGGCAACCTGTTGCTCCGGGTACAACTCTTTGAAAATACACAGCGCAATGGCTGATGTTTGAGAATGTGGCACCCAATCGCTTTCGCCGGAGTTGAATATATGCCAGAGATAATCCGGGCCAAATTGTATCCCGGTCGTTTCTTCTACTCTTTTATAGCCTTTGCTGATATATTCCGCCATGGCGCTGATCGGCCGGGCATGCTCCGGCGGGATCATACCACCAGATAAGACTTCAAAAGAAAGCTTCACTTTATATTCAACAGCGATTTGTTGAATGACCGGGCTGAATCCATAACACCAGCCGCAGTAAGCATCATAACAATAATAAATGAGAGGGTGCATAGTCTGCAAAGCTACCGGATGCTGCCAGTATTGATTTATGATGTTGGGAAAATAGTAAGGAGTGGAGCAATCTTTACAAAATAATATTGGGCTGACTACCTTTGTTTTTTACCTCCTCAAACCGGGCATCATAATCTTTCCGGATCGTACCCATCACCCGGTCCCAGAATAAAAAATACAAACCATAATTGCCTTTAAAGTATTGGTGGTGCTGGTTGTGATTTACGGAAGTATTGATCCATTTGCCCAGCCAGTGTTTGCTGAAGCCTTTTGGATATAATTCCCAACCCAGGTGACCATAAACATTATAGATAATCATAAAGAGGAAGAAGAACAAGAGGTGAAACAGGTGGACGGGTATTGTAAAAACAAATACAATAAAGATCCCGGCTTCAACAATGGCTTCCAGCGGGTGAAAAGCATAGGCGGCAAAGGGGCTGGGGTTGGTTAATTTGTGATGTATAAGATGGACCAGCTTAAATACCGAAGGATGATGCATCAACCGGTGCATCCAATAGAAATAAGTATCATGCATAAGGGCCATTATTGGGAAAGCAATGATAAAGTACAGTGTTCCATGCTGGTTAATGTCTGTATAAAATTTTGTATGGCTCCTCATTTCCGGGCTACCTAAAATAAAAGCAGGGATAAATGCCAGTATAAAAATGGTAAGAATGGAGAAAAAGATTTCCCGGGCATAGTCCTTAAAAGCAGGAAACCGATCCTGTATTTTTCGGGAAGCGATCATTTTCCGCAGCACCACATAGCAAATAAGAAAAGCAATACTGGCTATAATTAAATAGCGGCTTCCGATAATGAGTACATCTTTAAAATAGAGGGACCAGTTCATATTAATGTGCTTCTAACCAGTTTTTACCTTCCCCACATTCAGCAATTACAGGAACTTCGTGTGGTAATAGCATGGCGGATTGCATGTTCTCCAAAATCAGGGGCTTTAATTCTTTTACTTCTGATTTCAGGGCATCAAAAACCAACTCATCATGTACCTGTAACAACATTTTGCTTTTCATTTTTTCTTTTTGCATCGCCGTATGTACTTTTTGCATCGCCAGTTTTATCATGTCAGCGGCTGTTCCCTGTATGGGAGAGTTGATCGCATTTCGTTCTGCAAAACCCCGAACAGTAAAGTTGGCTGAATTAATATCCCTTAGCCAACGCTTTCTTCCCATTAGTGTTTCTACATAACCGTATTCTCTTGCAAAATTAATTGTATCATCCATGTATTGCTGGATACCGGGAAATTGCTTCTTATAGTTGTCTATAATTTCTTTGGCTTCTGCTCTGGTGATACCAAGATTGTCGGCCAGGCCAAAAGCACCCTGACCATAGATGATACCAAAGTTTACACTCTTGGCTTTGTAACGCATTTCTTTGGTCACCTCTTTTTCAGCAATATTATATACCCTGGCAGCTGTAGCCGTATGAATATCTGTACCATCCTGGAAGGCTTTGCACATATTCTTATCCCCGCTGATGGAAGCCACAATTCTTAATTCGATCTGGGAGTAGTCAGCAGACAACAGTACATATTTACTATCCCGGGGCACAAATGCTTTTCTTACTTCTTTACCGCGGTCTGTTCTTACAGGTATATTCTGCAGATTGGGGTTATTACTTTGTAAACGACCTGTTACTGTTACGGCCTGACCATAGGAAGTATGCACCCGTCCTGTTTTCCGGTTGATCAGTTCGGGTAAAGCATCTACATAAGTGGATTTTAATTTTGTCAGCTCCCGGAAAGTCAGAATATCATCTACGATTGGATGACCCTTCACCGCCAGTTTTAGTAATACATCTTCACCGGTCTGGTATTGGCCGGTCTTTGTTTTTTTAGCCGAAGGATCCAGCTTTAGTTTATCAAACAATACTTCTCCTAATTGTTTGGGAGAAGCCAGGTTGAAACGCACCCCGGCCTGTTTATATACACTCTCTTCTGCTTTCTTTGCATCTTTCTCCAGTTCTTTGGAATACTCAGCTAAGAAATCAACATCCACTTTGATCCCTTCAAATTCCATATCCACCAACACTTTCACCAGCGGAATTTCTACCTGTGTAAAAACCTTTTCTACTTCTTTCTTTTTTAATAAAGGAAGGAAAGCGTTTTTCAACTGCAGGGTAATATCAGCGTCTTCACCGGCATATTCTTTTATCTTTTCAATTTCCACATCCCTCATGCTGCCCTGTGTCTTCCCCTTCTTACCGATCAGTTCTTCGATCGGTACAGGTTCATAGCCCAGGAATTTTTCACTCAGCAGGTCCATACTTCTTTTACCATCGGGCTCAATCACGTAATGCGCCAGCATGGTATCAAAGAGGTTGCCTTTTATTTCTACATCATACCATTTCAATACCAGCAGATCGTACTTGATATTTTGCCCGATCCATGTTTTCTTATTATCAGCAAATAAAGAATCAAATTGAGCCAGGATATCTTTGGTTCTCTTCTGATCGGCCGGGCAGGGAACATAAAATGCCTCTCCGGGTTTTACCGAGAAACTTAATCCGACCAGTTCGGCATCATTGGCATCAATACCGGTGGTTTCTGTATCAAAACAAATTTCGTCATGTTTTTTTAGCGTAGCTACCAGTTTTTTGATCGCTTTATCACCTTCTACGGCTTCGTATTGGTGTGGGGTATTATTAATGTTTTTATCAACTGTTAACCCTTCAGCAAGTTCTGAATCTATAGGTACCGAGTCCTGACTCCTGACTTCCAACTTAGAACTCTCAACAATATTGCCGAACAGATCCGTTTGCACGCCCTGTGGTATCTCTTTTTCAACCACGCCCTTTGAAGCGGAAGCCACCGAGAAATCTTCACCCAGTAATCGCTTACCCAGTGTTCTGAATTCAAGATCAGCAAACACTTCTTTCAACTTTTCTTTATTCCATTCTTTCAGGCGGAAATCTTCTTCATGAAATTCTACCGGAACATTCGTGATGATTGTAGCTAATTTTTTAGACAGGATCGCCATCTCTTTTCCTTTCCTCACTTTTTCTCCCATCGCCCCCTTTATATTGTCGGCATTGGCCAGGGTATTTTCCAGTGAACCGTATTCGGCCAGGAATTTGGCGGCTGTCTTTTCTCCTACTCCCATTATACCGGGAATATTATCTACCGCATCCCCCATCATTCCCAGCATATCAATTACCTGGCTAACGTCTTTTATATTCCACCTGGCACAGATCTCGGCAGGCCCCATTATCTCGGCATCACTTCCCTGATAAGCGGGTTTGTAGATCTTTATTTTTTCGGAGACCAGCTGACCATAATCTTTATCGGGTGTTACCATATACACTTCATACCCGGCTTTTTCTCCGAGTTTGCTCAGGGTTCCAATTACATCATCGGCTTCAAAACCATCAATGGCAATGACCGGGATATTAAACCCTTCAATGATCTTTTTAATATCAGGTACTGCCGCACTGATGTCCTCAGGTGTTTCCTGCCGGTTGGCTTTATAGTCCGCAAAATCTGTATGTCGTTCGGTAGGTGCAGAAGTATCAAAACAAACAGCCATATGCGAAGGCTTTTGTTTGGTGATCAGCTCTACTAACGCATTGGTAAACCCAAACTGGGCATTGGTGTTTTTTCCTTTGGAAGTTAACCGGGGATTCCGGATAAGGGCATAATACGCCCTGAAGACAAGGGCAAACGCATCAAGTAAAAAGACCTTTTTTTCCATAGGCTAAAATACCACAAATGGTCTTACGCATTTGATCCCGGGGATGAACTTAGTTGATTTGCTCATTTTCAGTCGCTTGTACCTCTTCTTCCTAAAAAATCGAAAAGCGTAATCAATTTGTTTTCAATGATTTACATTAAGCTATAAATTTGTAGCTATTTTGTTTGGCTATAAATTTGTAGCTGTTTAGCTTTGTGAAAACTTTGAAGCATGAAAATAATAATTGGACCCGCAGCAGAAGGCGATTTTTATTTCGACAGACCATATCTGGACGAGTTATTCTGGAAAAAAATAAAAGAGAGTCATAATGTTTCAATTGCCGCACCCCGAAGGGTAGGCAAATCATCCTTTATGATTAACCTGCTTAAAAATGAAAAGGCAGATTACTTCTATACTTATATCATCACAGAATCAATCAATGAACCAAATGAATTTTTTAAGAAAGTCTACAAGACACTGCTAGGCTTATTAAGCAGAAGCGGAAAGTTCAAGCAATTTTTTGAAGATGTTTTTAAAAGGTTGGATATAAAAAAGATTTCACTGACTGAAATAGAATTTGGCCGGAATGAAATAGACTATTACGAAGAGATACTACTCATATGTAAAGAAGTAAAAGAAAACGATGTAAGGATTGTTCTTTTAGTGGATGAATTTTCTCAAACAGTTGAAAACATCATTACAGACCAAAGCAGGGAAACGGCTAAAAACTTTTTACACCAGTGCCGGGAGCTTCGCCAGAATCTGGATGTAAAGTCAAAAATAAATTTTGTTTATACCGGCTCAATCGGGTTAGAGAACCTGGTACTCTCCATTGATGAACCCCGTTCTATCAGTGATCTTGGCCACTTCAACATACCTCCGTTGTCAAATGATGAAGCAAAGAAATTAATAACACAGATTATCGATGGCGACCCGATACAGTTTGAGGAAAAGTACAGGGATTATTTCCTGGATAAGCTGAACTGGTTGTTACCATTTTTCATACAGGTGATGATGAGTGAAATGGATAGCCTCTGCAAGGAAAGGAATACTGAGACAATTTCTACATCAATAGTTGACGATTCGTTTATGAAAGCATTGGATAACCGGAGCTACTTTGAACACTGGCTGGTAAGGCTCAGGAGTATTTTTAAAGGAAATGATTTTAGTTGTGCGAAAGAGGTGTTGAAAATTGCAGCAGTTAATAACGGGGTAGATTATTATGAATTGCAAAATGCTATTGCAAAATTCGAAATAGAAGATGCTGCTCCACTCATTAATATACTACAGCATGACGGTTACCTCGTAAAAGATGAAGAAAATAAAAAATACAGGTTTAACTCGCCGCTGCTGCAAGCCTGGTGGCTGAAAAATATTGTTATTTAAAAAACACACATTATGGAAGCCCTGAAAGGATTATATCATGCAGATAAGCTAGACGAACAAAAATTTATTGACAATTTTACTATCCGGTTAAAAGAATATAAACAGATAATTGATAACCTGCTGCAGCAGAAGAAAAAACCATTGCAGCATTTTTTAATAACCGGGAAAAGGGGAATGGGAAAATCTACCCTGCTGCGACGGATTTTTATAGAAGCGGGTAAAGCACCATTGAATGAAAAGATGCTTGCAGTAAGATTAGGTACGGAACAATACCGGCTGAGCCGCTTATTCAAATTGTGGGAACAGGTAATAGAATACCTGGGTAAAAACGAACCCAAGCTACTCGAACAAAAAAAGGCAATTGAAGACAACCGGCAATACGATGAAAGGCTGATACATATAGTAAATGACCACTTAACCGAAACAGGAAAAACATTATTGCTATTGATAGACAATTTTGACCAGTTTATTGATAAACTTTCCGATAAAGACCAGCATAGTCTCAGGGAAGCATTAATGATGTATCCAATACAGATAATCGGGAATACTATTTTTTATAACGAACAGTTTGTGGATTACGGTAAACCCTTCTTTGATTTTTTCAAACCCATCCACTTAGCCAATCTTGATAAAGAAGAAGCAGAAAAATTTATTAAGCTACGAGCAGAAAGCGAAGGAATCGAAAACTTTGAGGAGATATTTCAAAAGCAAAAAGGGAAAATAAACACTTTGCGAATACTAAGTGGTGGCGTGCCCCGCACCCTGCTTATCCTGTTAAGTATTATCTACAAAAAAAATACCGGTGATGCAGTAGATTACCTGCATGAGATGATAGAACAGGTAACACCGCTTTACCAGGACAGGATGAAATCGCTATCGCCGCAGCAGCAGGAAATAATGCATCATTTAGCCATGCACTGGGACAGGACACCGGTAAAAGACCTGGCGACTGAAATGCGGATACCGAGCAAAAGCATTTCTGCACAATTGGTACAGTTGGAGAACAGTGGTTATATAAATAAAATTGACACCGGTGGCCGCAACAATTATTATGAAATAGACGAGCGGTTTTTTAATATCTGGTTATTAATGAGTGAGGCAGCGCCTTATGATACGAAGAGGGTGATATGGCTAACCAAATGGCTGGATGCTTTTTACAGCGATAAAGAATTGAAAGATTTCGCCATCTTTTGCCAAAACAGCCTGAAAGATACCAAACCGGGTAACAGGTTCTTAATAGCCCAGGCATTAAGTGAAAGTGAAAAATTAGATGATGAGTATAAAAAAAGGTTAGTAAGTGAAACGGCGGAAGACCTAAAAGATAAACTTACCGATGTTAGGGTTTGGGCTGAAGCTTACAATAAAAAATTAAAAGGAAAGGAAACTATAATCAAAAATGAAGTACAGGAATTAATAGACAAGCAGGAGTTTGATAAAGCATTAGACAAATTAAATCTGCTGGAGAAAATAAATGAAACAGCTGCTTTTTATGGGAAAGGATATATGTACTATGAAAAAAAGGATATTAACAATGCGGAGAAGTATTACCTGATGGCGGTAGAGAAAGGCAATGCCAGTGCGATGTATAATCTCGGTAATTTATATAGTATTGAGAAAAAAGATATAGCCGGAACAGAGAAAAATTACCTGATGGCGGTAGAGAAAGGCCATGTCGGTGCGATGTATAATCTCGGTAATTTATACAAGAATGCGAAAAAAGATATAGCCGGAGCAGAGAAATATTACCTGATGGCGGTGGAGAAAGGCCATGCCGATGCGATGTGTAATCTTGGTACTTTATATAGGGCTACGAAAAAGGATATCGCCGGTGCAGAGAAATATTACCTGATGGCGGTGGAGAAAGGCCATGCCGATGCGATGTTTAACCTCGCCGTGTTATATATGAAGGAGAAAAAAGATAGCGCTGGTGCAGAGAAATATTACCTGATGGCGGTGGAGAAAGGCAATGCCGGTGCAATGAATAACCTCGCCTTGTTATTTGAGGATGAGAAAAAAGATATAACCGGAGCAGAGAAATATTACCTGATGGCGGTAGAGAAAGACAATACATCAGCAATGGGCAATTTAGCCAACCTGTATTTTGAAATGAATAATATCAGCCAAAAAGAAAAAGCGTATGAGTGGTCAAAGAAAGCAATCGAATTGGAGAACAACCAGAATAGTGTTAAGTCGTTTATTTACATAAAAGTGCTTTTGTGGAATGAAAAAGTAAAAGAGGCCCGGCAGACCATGCTGGACTTTTTGAACAACGCTCAACATACAGACGATAATATGTCATTAGCATCAGGGGCATTATTATATTT
>JAWXCO010000201.1:0-4422 GCA_034408705.1 Bacteroidota bacterium | reverse complement strand
TCAAGAACTATATTCATGGGCACAGCCGGCAGGTTTAAGGCACCCAGCACTTCCACCGGTGCATCAAGCGATCGAAAACAGTTGTTAGAAATTCGCCCGGCCAGCGCTTCTGCAAAAGAATTGTTTTGTTGTTCTTCGGTCAATACTAAACATTTTCCATGTGCTTTCACCCTGTCAAAAATGAGTTCTTCATCCAGCGGAAATAATGTACGCAGATCAACTACTTCAATTTGCTGATTAAAATTTTTGGCCGCAGCTTTTGCCCAATATACTCCCATTCCATACGTAATCACCACACAGCTTTCTCCGTTGGCAATTGCTTTCGCTGATGCAGGAAGAACAATATTTGCTTTGCCAAAGGGCAGTATATAATCTTTTGAAGGTTCCGGCATTTTAGCTTCTTCTGTTCCCGGTACCTTACTCCAGTAAAGACCTTTATGTTCCAGCATAACTACCGGGTTCGGATCATAGTAAGCTGCTTTCATTAATCCTTTCATATCCGCCGCATTGGATGGATATGCTACTTTTAATCCTTTAATGGATAGAACAGTTGTTTCCACACTACCGCTGTGATAAGGACCCCCACCACCATAAGCCCCAACAGGTACCCGTAAGATCATAGATACCGGGAATTTGCCACAACTGAGATAACAACTTTTGGATACTTCTGTTACCAGCTGATTAAATCCGGGATAGATATAATCTGCAAACTGTACTTCTACAATAGGTCTTAATCCTACTGCACTCATTCCTACTGTAGAACCCACCACATACGCCTCCTGTATAGCTGTATTAAATACCCGGTGCTCACCAAACTGTTCACCTAAAGTGGCAGCTTCACGAAATACACCACCGAGGCGTTTGCCCACATCCTGCCCATATAAAACAGCTTCGGGATGTTGTTCCATTATTTCCCGGATGGCAAATAAGGCTGCATCCACCATTAGTATTTTCTCCGCCCCGTCCGGGCTTCTTTCACCCTTTTCTTCTGTAACAGGAGTTGGTGCAAATACATGCTCTTCCACAGTTGCCGGATCGGGCTCTGGGGCAGCCACTGCTTTGGCAAAATCATGAGCGATCAGTGCAGCGGATTCTCTTTCTATTTGTAATAATTGTTCTTCAGACACTCCTCTTTCCAATAACCTGTTTCGCAGTTTTGGATTCGGGTCATGTGCCAGATGTTTGGCCCAGTCTTCATCTGTTCTGTAAAATTCTTTTCTTACACCGCTTGTATGATGCCCCAATAAAGGCACCTGTGCATGCACCAAATAGGGTTTCTGTTCCCTTCGTACAAATTCACATACATCTTTCATTACGCTATAAGAGGCTTCAAAATCACTTCCATCTACCTGCACCCGGTTCATTCCGGTAAAACCGGCAACATATTCAAAAGCATTCATAGCTCTTGCTTCAGCTCCCGTCACACTGATACCCCAATTATTATCCTGTACCAAATAAATGATCGGCAATTGTTTTAGTACTGCAAACTGAAGTGCTTCACTCACTTCTCCTTCTGTCATACTGGCATCACCTAAAGAGCAGATGACGATGGCCTCCCTGCCCTCCGAAGGGAAGGAACGAAGTTCGAGGGGGGCCTTGTATTTAATCCCCTGCGCTATGCCCGTTGTCGGTATCACCTGCATACCAGTTGCACTGCTTTGGTGAATGATTGTTGGCTTATCACTACCCCGGTAATTGGGATGAGAATAGTATTCACGGCCACCGGTAAAAATATCATCGCATTTGGCCAGCAATTGCAGCATTTGTTCATAGGGTGTAAATCCCAATCCCAGTATAAGACTCTCATCCCGGTAATAGGGACTAACATAATCCTGTAGTTGTAATTGAAAAGCTGTGGCTAATTGAATGGCTTCGTGGCCTCTTGAAGTGGAATGAACATATTTACAAACCGGGCGGTTGGCCTCATACGTTTCGGCCATCACTTTTACCTGGCTCATGAGTCGATAGGCCCTTAACAATATGTTTATATCAATCATGCAAACAATCTAAAGAGCAAATGTAAAGGAAAGTCCTGTCCAATATTTTATACAGCGTAAGATAGCTCCCGGCCGGAACTACACTTTAAAATTGCTTGTTGAACATATATTATTCAGTAATTGTAAACACACAACAACCCGAAGTCATTTATTTCACCTCCAGGGTAAACATGCTGTCGTCTTCAATAAAACCTTCCAGTTCATCCCCTACCACCGCTTCCCCCACCCCGGCAGGAGTACCGGTAAAAATTATATCCCCGATATTGACAGAGAAAAAATTAGAGATATAGGCCACGATCTTATCAAAGTTGTGGATCATGTTGGAGGAATTACTCTGCTGCACCAATTCCTTATTCTTATACATGCAGAAATTGATATCTTTCTTATTTTTGATATTCGTTAACGGCACCCATTTACCGATCACAGCTGAATTATCCCAGGCCTTGGCTTTTTCCCAGGGTAATCCTTTTGCTTTTAATTCATTTTGAATATCCCGGGCGGTAAAATCAATACCGGCGGTAATAGCATCATAATACTTCGAAGCAAACTTATCCTGTATATACTTTCCGTTCTTACTGATGCGTAGCACCAGCTCACATTCATAATGCAATTCGTTGGTAAACTCGGGATAATAAAACGGCGTATGGGGTTGCAGCAGGGCACTCTTAGGTTTCATAAAGATGACCGGTTCATCCGGCACTTCGTTACCTAATTCTTCAGCATGTGCTGCATAATTACGGCCAACACAGAAAATTTTCATAAACAGAAGGTGTTTTTAATAAATACATCGGATACATGAAAGGACTGTTCATCCCATATATTCAGGCCTCAATATGTCAATTGGATTTAAAAAAGATAAGTCGGGCTGCTAAAGTAAGTAATCAATCCCATTTCTCATAACGAAAATTCCTGATTATTTACCTTATTCATAGCGGTGTTAATGCCCTGTACGGCAAAGGTTTCAATCACTTCCAGCGACTTCTCAATTTTCAGCTTTACCAGTGGTTCTTCCTCTTTCTGCCATTTACCCAGCACAAAATCCGCTTGCATCCCTTTGGGATAATTATTACCGATCCCAAAGCGGAGTTTTGCATACCCGTTGGTACCCAAAACTTCCTGCAGGCTTTTTAACCCATTATGGCCTGCATCACTGCCAGTGGGCCTTACCCGAAGTTTCTCTAACGGAAGTGCCAGGTCATCCACTACTACCAGTATATTTTCCAGTGCGATCTTCTCTTTATCCATCCAGTACTTTACGGCTTTCCCGCTCAGGTTCATAAAAGTGGTGGGACAAATACAGACAAAGAACTTCCCTTTCCATTTCACATCAGCAACATAGGCCAGGCGATCCACGCGGAAGCTTGCTTTATGTTTTTGGACAAAAGCATTCAACACATCAAAGCCGATATTATGCCGGGTGTGTGCATATTCATCCCCTGTATTTCCCAAACCAACGATCAGAAATTTCATACCATTATTAACTTATAAATCAGTTGAGTTGAATCCGCAGGGCGGATCCACTGGAATACATTCGTACTTCCAGTCAAATATCGGTTATCGCCAATAAAAAACCCGTCTCGGTTCCTTCGATAAACGCAGGATGCGAAACGGGTTTCAATATGCTTGCTGTAAAAGTTTACTTTTTTCCACCTTTGGCAGCAGCGGCAGGGGCGGCAGCAGCAGCGGCCGGAGCAGCAGCAGTTTTGACAGCAGCAGTTTTAGCTGCAGCCGGAGCAACAGTTGCTTCTTCCTGTTTCAATTGCCTTGTCAACACCACAGAAGCAATAGGAATACGGGGGGAATTCAGGATCTCGTAATAATCAATCTTCACATCCTCTACCCGGATATTACCGTTCAGCTCCAATCCGTCAATACTGACTTCGATTTGCTCTTTCAGGTATTTAGGGAAGGTCTTTACTTTCAGTGATTTTATTTTCACGATAAGTTTACCGCCATCTTTAACACCTTGAGAAGTACCGATAAATTTCACGGGAATCTCTGCGATCACTTTTTTGTCTTCGACCAGTTCCAGCAGATCAATATGGATCAGTTTGTCATCTATTTTGTCAAACTGCAGATCTTTCAGGATGGTCCTGTAGGTTTTACCCTCTAATACTACTTCTGCTACCTGGAAAGTCGGTGTGTAGACGAAATTTTTGAAGGCTGCAGCAGGAGCATGGAAATTGATCTCCTGTGAGCCGCCATAAATTACACCGGGCACCAGTTCCTGAGAGCGGAGTTGCCGGGTGGCTGTTTTCCCGAATCCGGTCCTCAGACTACCTTCGATTGTAATTGATTTCATTTTTTATTTTTTATTTGATTTAAAGGTAAAATGCAGTCGCCTTACGGCTCTTGTCATTTTATAACTGTTTAATTGTTTACTTGTTAATCCCAACTACGAACTAAGAACTCCGAACTAAGAACT
>JAWXCO010000200.1:0-13184 GCA_034408705.1 Bacteroidota bacterium | reverse complement strand
TTGTTTCCTGACTATCTTTTGTACCACGTTTTCTTATCATAGCACAAAGATAAACAAAATAAATTAATCTATCACTAAATTATGCTCTTATTAATAATTACAGGGCTATCGGATTCCAGCCCCGGTTATTTTTTCGGAGCCTTGTTCCATTGAAAAGATAAGCCCACATAAAAATTACGCCGGGGAGCCGCATTATAAAATCGATTGGCAGCTGCATTGATGTCGTTGCCCAGGCTATAGGTTTCATCGAGAAGATTGTCGCCACCTAAATAGCAATTCATCCGATAGCCATCGGGTTTATATTTTTTATTCAGTGTTTTTTTCCAGCCCAATCTCCAACCCAGTAAGTGAAAGGCTTCGGCAGCTGCAGTATTGGCATCATTCAGAAATATTTTAGAAGCAGCGTAGTAAGTAATATTTGTATAAACACCATTTTTTAATTGTATATCTCCTAATAGGGATACTGTATTATATGGAACAGACGGAACGGTTTTGCCGGAGAAATCGTCAGGTCCTTTTTTAAAACTTCCATACCGGAAATGATTATAGGTGTAAGCCATATTGACCCGGTAATAATCAAAGGGTCCCTTTCTCGTGCTGTGAAGGAAATCGGCCGTTATCTCTGCTCCTTTCTGCTGCACATCACCGGCATTGACAAAGAAATCGGCACCGGTAAGATCTCTTCGTTGCACCAGGGCATTATTCAATTTAAAATAAAAGCCGGTTGCTTCCAGCCGCAACTGGCGGTGAAAAAGATTATAGCCGGCAGTCATTTCATAATTCCAGCCATACTCTGCTTCGAGGTCGGTACTGATCACGCCCGTGGAAGGAAGCAGTTCCGCTGTAGTAGGTGGTGAAAATCCTCTCGATACAGTGGCATTCAGCGAGAGCTTTTCATTGAACGTTTTCTTTACCGATATTCTTGGGGCCAGTTCGTTTTGATAGGTACGTTCTTGCGCAACCACCGGGTACCGGTTCAGCCTGGTAAAACTGACCCTTGTTTTATTCAGGCTAAGACCTGCCAGTATAGTCCATTTATCTTTCCAATTAATATCGCCCTGTATAAAATAACTGTTGGTGACATATAATACATCATCATCCGTAAGCAGGCTGTCGGGATTCCCGTTTTTATTCCTGAATAGCGTAGTATTAAAAAAACCATGCTGAAATTCACCGCCACCGGTCAGTTGCCAGTTACATTCTTCCCCTTTTTTTTCATATGTAAATATGGTACGGGCACCCAGGTGGGGTTCATCTCTTTTTTCATAATTCCGGATGGCAGCATTTTTCAATTCAGTAAAGGCAGCATAAAAAGTAGTATGATTGGTAAAGGCCGGGGTGATCTTAAAATGATGGGTGATCCCTGCCAGAAAATTCATTTGCTCAATGGCAGCCTTTGCATTTACAGCAGAGGGTAAGGTGCCGGCTGCCGGTCTGGCAGCTTTGGGATTGCTTTTGAATTCCGATAGCGTTAAAGCACCAGGTGTTTGGTAATACAAATTAGTAAGTAGTACCGAAGCAGAAATCTGCTGTATGTCTGAGATCACGGCCCTGGTGACCCAGGAAAAGTTATCCCTTCCCATCCGGCTTTGTGTACGGTACCCATCCGTCTGGTTATGTGCAAAGGATAGCAGACTTTTATTCTCCTTTTTACCAAGCCGGGCAGTAATAAAAACATTTTGCAGGTTATAGCTCCCGGTAATATATTCTGCACTTACTCCCGGTTGCCAGGGCGAAAGGCTATGCATCAAAATTAATCCCCCGGTACCTGCTCCATACATACTACTAGTTGGTCCTTTTACTATTTCGATTGACGAAAAATTATTCCAGGCAAATTGGTTGAAATAGGTATTGCCTCCCGGGTCGGTTACGGGAATATCATTCCAGTACACTTTTACATTACGAACACCAAAGGGAGAACGAAGGGAACTTCCTCTTATATTGATCCGGTAACTACCGGGAGACCGTTCTTCCATTCGTACACCGGCCACGGTATTAAACCCATTCACCAGTGAAGTTTTATTGTACCGGTCGGCATTGTTGAATTCGATTAATTTAACAACCGCTACTAACTTTGATAAGTTTCGGTTTTGTTCAAATGCTTTTACTGTTACTTCGTCGAGTATACTGGATGTATCGCTTTGAACTTCCGCTATCGGGGGCGGGATCGATTGTGAAAACCCCGGGGCAAAATGGCAAAATAGGATAATAATTAAAAAGATTTTTTTCATAGCAATAGGAAATTATCAATTATAAAGTTAGGGCCTTTTCTTTATCTTCAAGCCATGACAGGAAAGAATAAATTAGGTGTATTTGATTTTACAATGATCGTTGTCAGCCTGGTCATTGGCATGGGTATTTTTCGTACACCGGCGAACGTAGCTGCCGCCTCTCCAACACCACTTATTTTTTTTATTGCCTGGATAGCAGGTGGCCTTGTTGCCCTTTGTGGTGCGTTGACGTATGCTGAAATCGGTTCCAGGTTGCCGGTCATGGGCGGTTATTATAAAGTGTTCTCTTATGCCTATCACCCTTCTATCGCTTTTGCTATTAATTGCATCATATTGGTTAGTAATGCAGCTTCGGGTGCGGCCGTAGCTTTGGTTGGAAGTGAATATATAACGGGTGTTATTTTACCAAATGTTACAGACAGAAATTTTATTCAGACCATTCATATCGTCATTGCGTTAGCTGCGATCGTAATTTTTTATGGGGTCAATATGCTGGGTTTGCGGTTAAGTGCAAAAACACAAACCGTATTAACGATCATCAAGATCGGGTTGGTATTATTACTGATCACCCCCCTTTTCTTTTCATCCGCCCAGGCAAGTCCAACGCATCTGATTACATCGTCGATTGATCCGGGCTTTAAGGAATATATTAAAGCGTTTGGTATCGGGCTGGTGGCGGTGAGTTTTACTTATGGAGGTTACCAGCAAACAATAAATTTTGGTTCCGAAGTGGATAAACCTGGCAGGAATATTCCACGAGGCATTTTTACAGGTATTTTTATTATTATCGTTTTATATCTCACGATCAATTATGCCTACGTTCATGTGATAGGTTTCGAAGAGTTAAAGACGAGTAAAAACATTGCTGCGATCATGGCTTCAAAGATTTTTGGGGTAAATGCAGAACGGATATTATCTGTACTTTTATTTCTCAGCGTGCTGGCTTATATCAATGTTTTATTATTAAGCAATCCACGGGTAATGGTGGCCATGAGTGAGGATAACATTTTACCGCCGGCTTTTCAAAAAAGAAATAGCAGGGGGGCGCTGACATTGGCGCTCACTGTTTTTGCCGGCTTAGCTGCGGTCATTGTATTCTGGGCCAAAGAATTTGACACCCTGCTTAGCTTTACAATTTTCCTGGATTGTTTTGGCATGGTGCTTTCAGCCGGTAGTATTTTTATTATCCGCAAACGAACAGCTCATCTGAATGGATCAGGTATCTTCAGTATGAAATTGTATCCGTTGCTGCCTCTGATCTTTATTGCTGCTTATTCTTTTGTGGCCATCAGCCTGCTGATTAATGAAACTAAATTGTCATTAATTGGATTAGGGGTACTGGCTGGATTTATTGCCTTATATTTTATCGTGAAAGCTGTTAAACCAGCAGGTCAAACAAATTCCTGATATGGATATTTCTCAAATCATCAACGAACTGGGGGAAGACCGGGAAAACTATTTCAACGCTGTGGCCCCTCCGATCATACAGACCAGCAATTTTGCTTTTAAAAAAGTTGCCGACCTGCACCAGGCTTTTCAGGATGAGATGGGCGGTTATTTGTATAGCCGGGGATTAAATCCGACAGTAGATATTCTCCGTCAAAAACTTGCTGCCCTGGATGGAGCAGAAGATTGCCTTGTATTTAATAATGGCGCTGCTGCCATCTTCGCCGGAATTTTTGCTAATATAAAATCTGGCGATCATATTGTTTCGGTAAAAGCACCTTATGCCTGGGTACAGCGGATGTTTGATGTAATATTGCCCCGTTTTGGTGTCACGGTTACTTATATTGACGGAACCTTGATTGAGAACTGGGAAAAAGCAACATTGCCTCATACTACTTTCTTCTATCTCGAGTCACCTAATAGCTGGGATTTTGCCATCCAGCCTATCCGGGCTGTGGCGGTATTGGCCAAATCTAAACAGATCACCACGCTTATTGATAATAGTTATTGCACTCCGTTATTCCAGCAGCCCATCGAAATGGGAATTGATATGGCGATGCAGACCGCCACCAAGTATATAGGAGGACATAGTGATACATTGGGTGGTGTACTGAGCGGCTCCCATACCATGATGAAAAAGATATTTGACAGTGAATACCTCAATATCGGGAGTGGTATACAACCCTTCAACGCCTGGTTATTGATACGGGGCCTGCGCACCTTACCGGCCAGGATCGAACGGATTACCAAATCAACAGCGGAAGTAGTGGCATTTCTCAAGCAGCATCCTAAAGTGGAAACTATTCTTTTCCCTTTTGATAAAGATTTTCCGCAATACCAGCTAGCCATTGAGCAAATGAAGGGAGCAGGTGGTCTCTTTACGATCGTGCTTACAACAAGCCGTATGGAATCCATTGTTAATTTCTGCGAAGCGTTGAAACATATCATGATGGCTGTTAGCTGGGGTGGCCATGAAAGTCTCGTAATACCCAAATGTGCAGGACTGAAGCCCGCTGATTTTGATCCGGCCAACCGGGAACACCGTTATGTAAGAATGTATGTAGGATTGGAAGAACCACAATACCTTATCAGCGATCTGGAACAGGCACTGAGCGTTATATAACAAGGATTTATTTTTTAGTAACTTTGAAATATTCATGGGAACTGCAGCAAAAATATTAACCCATTATACGTATGCCGATTATGTGCAGTGGGAAGGGAGGTGGGAAGTGATTGGCGGGATACCTTATGCAATGAGCCCTGCGCCGGTACCAAAGCACCAGGTCGTGGCAGGCAATCTTCATGCAGAATTCAGATTACAATTAAAGCAATCTGATAAATGTAAAGTGTATCAGCCTATTGACTACCTCGTTGAGGAGGACACTATTTTTCAACCAGATTTACTTATTGTTTGCGGTGTTATTGCTAAAAAGTATTTAGATTTTCCACCAGCCCTCGTCGCAGAAATCCTTTCACCGTCAACCGCTGCAAAGGACCGTTTTACCAAGCTTCCTATTTATCAATCAATCGGCATCCCGTATTACCTGATTATTGACCCTGATTTGGAGGATGTGGAAGTGTATGAACTTTTTGATGGCCAATATAAAATGACAGCATGAGGAAAGAGTATCAGGCATTATTTTGCCCTGGATACCTTCCATTCCAGTATAGATTTTATTGAGATATGGCGCTAACTTTTCAATGGCTCTTCCTGCCTCCGTCGTAAGCCTATTTTAATTGCAACAGGAAGTTTCAATTCGTTTATTTTTGCTTTAGGGTCAAAGAATAAATTTCCCTTTAATATGAGCAAATCATTGAAATGGACATTATCGATCGTTGCTATACTGGTGATAGGGTTTATTATTCTCCGTATGAAGGGGAGAGCAGCACCAACAGAAAAAGTGGCTACTGAAAAAGCCCTGAAGCGAACGATCATTGAATCGGTTTCTACCAGTGGCAAAATTTATCCCGAGACCGAAGTAAAAGTGAGCCCTGATTTTTCGGGGCAGGTCACCGAACTGAAAGTAGCAGAAGGGGACCAGGTAAAAAAAGGACAGGTACTGGCCCGTATCAACAACCGCTCTTCTATTGAAGCTCCTATTGACGGAGTGGTGCTGGCATTGAAAGTGAAGAAAGGGGAAAGTGTAACCGGTAATAGTTTCAGTGTAGGAACAGAAATGATGCTGGTGGCCGATATGTCACTGCTGGAAGTAAGAGTAGACGTAGGTGAAAATGATATTGTCAAAATTAATGTGGGTGATTCTGCGGATGTAACGGTGGATGCCTATAATAACAGGAAATTCAAAGGAGCCGTCACCAAAATTGCGAATAGCACGAAAAATTCAGGCACGGCTTTTTCTGCTTCAAATGATGTTACCAATTATGAAGTGAGGATACGATTGGATTCCACTTCCTACAAAGATTTGGCAGGTAAAACCTTTCCTTTCCGCCCGGGGATGAATGCCAGCGCTGAAATAAGAACAAAACGGGTAGAGAATGTGCTGACTGTTCCTATTGCAGCAGTAGCGGCACGGGTACAAGGCAGCGACAAAAGCATGGAAGAAAAACGGAAGGAAGAAAAAGCTATCAAAGATGAAGATGCTGTTTCAGCCACGACCGAAAATGAACTGGAAGAAGTAGTCTTTTTGTTACAAAAAAATGGAACCGTAAAAAAAGCGGTCGTGCAATCAGGCATACAGGATATTACGTATATCGAAATACGAAGCGGTATCAACGAAGGAGATGAAGTAGTGATCGGGCCATATGCAGCCTTAAGCAAAAGTCTGAAGGATGGTATGAAAGTGAAAGTAGTACCGAAGGATAAATTGTTTGAGAAATAAAGAGAAAAGCTCCGAGGTGTGTGCAACGAGTTTCGAGCAAGCCACCTCTGATTTGCTTTAAAGAACGAAAAACTTTAAGCCTCGTAACTCGTAACTCGTAACTCATAACTCATGCGTTTCGGCATTATCGGTAGCGGCAGTTGGGCAACAGCATTGGCAAAAATTCTTACTGATAAGAAGCAGGCTATCAGTTGGTGGATCAGGAATGCCGATACCATTCAATATATCCGGGAACATGGCAATAACCCGGGTTACCTGAGCATGGCAAAATTCGACACATCGCTGTTGACGATGTCAACTGATATCAAAGAAATTGTGGCAAAATCAGATGTGCTGGTGATTGCCATCCCTTCAGCCTATGCCGAGGAAAGCCTGGAAAAATTACAACCCGAAGTCTGGAAAGGAAAAAAAGTAGTGTCTGCAATTAAAGGCCTGCTCCCGGCCAAAAACATCTTATTGAATTATTATTTGCAGCAGCAGTTTGCTATTCCCCTGGAAGATTATTTCGCGGTGCTTGGTCCCTGTCATGCCGAAGAAGTGGCCGAAGAGAAATTATCCTATCTCACTTTTTCAGGCACAGATATCATCAAGGCATCTGAAATTGCTTCCCATTTTACCAACGATTATATCAGTACCGTTGTTAACCATGATATACTGGGTGTTCAGTATGCAGCCGTACTAAAAAATATTTATGCGCTTGGGGCAGGTATAGCCCACGGTTTGCAGTACGGGGATAATTTCCTCAGTGTTTATATCGCCAATGCAGCGGATGAAATGGCAGGGTTCCTGAAAAAATTCGGGGCTGAACATATTACTGTTGGGGAGCATGATAGCGAAGAGGATCCTATTACCCATCGTAAAACACCCAACTACGCCGCCTCGGTGTACCTGGGTGACCTTTTAGTCACCTGTTATTCTCTTCACAGCCGTAACAGGGGCTTTGGGAAACTAATAGGGGAGGGGCGGTCTATAGCTTCCATCAAAAGCGAAATGAACATGGTGGCTGAAGGCTATAATGCGGCAAAATGTATCTATAATATTAACAAATCGGTGGATGCAGCGATTCCGATAGCCGGAACTGTCTATAAAATACTGTGGGAAGATGTTAAACCTGCAGAAGGCTTTAAACGGATTGAACAGGTTTTGGTCTGAGCAATAAGTAAAATAGTGAAGGGGACAAACAGAAAGATTTTTTCTTCTGTAAGAACCATAAACTATAAACTCCAAACCCTAAACTTTCTTTTATGCCACTCTCGTACCATGGATTTGCTCCCGCTGCCATTTTAATAATGGTGCTCTGCCTTGCTGGAAAAAAATTGTATGATTACTGGAAACACTATCATCAAAAACTTTAACTTCATGGGCCAAAATTAATTCCCTCATGATTCAGTTTTTCCAGGTATTGTTTTTAATTGGAGCAGTTATTCTTATTGTTTTAAATGTGCTTGATTTTAATAAATGGCAGGAAGGAAGAAAAGAAGGAAGCACCAGGCCACATCCCATCAAGTGGTTCTATTTTATATTAACATCGTTGGTAGCCCTTGGCTGCGTATTAAATATCATAGTAGCCTGGATCCAAAAAGGCTAAAAGAAAAGTTTTGCGGCAATACCATCTGCCAGTAATTTTCCTTCTTTTGTCAGGATAAGGGCATTGTTCTCCAGCTTCATCAACCCTGCAGTAATAAAGGGTTCACTTCTTTCTAATACAAGGTTGCCGGTAGTATCCAGTTGCAGCCCTTCAGTTGTTCGCAAGGAGGTCATAATATATTCATTAAGCCTTTGGGTTTCCGTCAACTCTTCTCTTTCAAAAGGTATTATTCCATCATTCACCGATTTGATGTAAACTAAATTGTTGGCAATATTCCATTGCCGGGAGCTCCCGTTAAAGGAATGGGCAGATGGCCCTAACCCGAGGTAGTTCTTGCCCTGCCCACCGGGTCCTGTGGACCAGTAAGAAGAGTTGTGCCGGCTCCTGTGCCCGGGTTTAGCGAAATTAGAGATCTCATAATGTTCATAGCCTGCTTCTTCCAGCCATTGCATCAGCAACAGGAATTGTTCTGATTGTTTATCGGGATTGATGTCCTCGCTTTTGTGCTGTTTGATCATTTTATCCAGCGGCGTTTTAGGCTCTACTGTCAATGCATAGCAAGACAGGTGTGGGATGCCTGATGCCAGGGCCGTTTCCACATTTTGTTTCCATTTCTCATTGGATAGCTGTGGTGTTCCATAGATCAGGTCAATAGTGATATTACCGAAATAGTTCAGGGCCAGAGCTAAGCTGGCCCTGGCTTCTGTGGCAGTATGCGCCCTGTTCATCCATTGCAGGTCTTCTTCAAAAAAACTCTGTACACCTATACTAAGCCGGTTGATACCGGCGGCTTTCCAATCCTGCAACTTTTCAGCTGTCATATCATCTGGATTGGCTTCCAGCGTTATTTCAGCGTCATCAGCAACAATAAATGAAGTGTGAATGGTTGAAAGAATTCTGTTGATATCTTCTTTCGTACATAAACTGGGAGTACCTCCTCCGAAATAAATAGTTTCGACCTGTTCGTTGGCCAGGTAAGTTTTTTGAAGCGTTATTTCTTTCAATAAAGCCACTATAAAATCGTTCTTGTACTGCAAGGAAGTGGCAAAATGAAAATTACAATAATGACAGGCCTGCCTGCAGAAAGGAATATGAATATAAATACCAGCCAACTTCTTTGCGATTTAATGAATAATTTTACTGAAATGAATACAATTAGAACCGTAAAGAAAATAAGGCGTAAAGCTTTTTGTTTACTATTCACTTACCTTATTCCCGTTTTACTCACTGAGTCCTGTGGACCGGCAAAAAAATATCCTGCTTTCAGTTGAGAAACTTCAGACTGCAAATATCGGTGCTTCCCTTCTTGTTGCTGAGTATTTATACAACTGCGCAGAACAAATATCCTCTCCGGCTACGGGGAGTGGATAAAGATTCTTCAACGATCGTTGCAGCAACCGGTTTACAAACTTCTTTCACTTCGGCCACAGCCTGCACCGAATATATCAGCCAGCTTCCGGGTTACCTGCAATCAAAAGGTTATGTGACGGCATCGATTGACAGCCTGCGATATGATTCATCGGCTGCGCATGTCGTTTTGTTTATTGGGGAGCGCTACCTCTGGGCACAATTAGATACAAAAGGCGTTGAGCCGGATCTGCTGAATGCTATAGGGTGGCGGGAAAAAATCTTTGTTAACAAACCGATCGATTTTACCCAGGTGCAGCAATGGCAGGAAAGGATATTGAATCAATTGGAAAATACCGGCCATCCCTTTGCCCGGGTTTATCTTGATAGTTTACAACTGGAAAGCGATAAAGTGTATGCGCTGCTGAAAGTGAATAAAGGCCCGTTATACAAGATCGACAGCATTCGCTTATACGGCAATGCAAAAATTTCAAACAGTTACCTGCAACGATACCTGGATATTTCCAATGGGAGTATTTATAGTAAAGAAAAACTGTTGCGGATCAATAAAAAAATACGGGAACTGACCTATGTGGAAGAAGAAAAGCCGGCTGATCTTACCCGGCTGGGTACAGGGTCAGTACTGAATATGTACCTGAAACAAAAGAAAAGCAGCCAGATCAATATCCTGATCGGGTTTTTACCGAACAATAATCAATTAGCTTCTAAAAAATTACTGATCACCGGCGAGGGAAACTTAAACCTTAAGAACGCTTTGGGTGCAGGCGAAACGATCGGCTTGAATTTCCAGGCCTTACAGGTTTCGTCGCAGCGGCTCAATCTAATTTACCAGCATCCCTATCTTTTTAAATCTCCGCTGGGTCTTGATTTTTCGTTTGATATTTTCCGGAAGGACAGTTCTTTTGTAAATGTGAACCTCCAATTGGGAGCACAATATGCGCTGAACACGAACCAGACGGGTAAATTTTTTATACAGCAAGTGCAGACTATCGTCAACCAGGGAGCTATTAATGGTCCCTTGATCATTCAAACCCGTAGGTTACCAGATGTTGCAGATGTAAATTCCTTTAATGTGGGGCTGGATTATGATTTTAATAATACTGACTACCGTCTCAATCCCAAAAAGGGAAATGAGTTCAGGATCATCACTTCCATTGGTTCAAAAAAATTGAAAAAAAACAATGAAATAATTGATCTCAAAGATCCCGGTGACCCTACATTCAATTTTGAAAAATTATATGATACGGTTAAACTAAATACTTATCAACTCCGGGTAAGGATAGTAGCAGCGAAATATTTTCCGTTGGGCAACCAGCGCAGTACCGTAAAGACGGCCATCAATGGAGGTATTTTTCAGAGCGGTAATATTTTCCGCAATGAATTATTTCAAATAGGCGGGTATAAGTTGCTGCGGGGCTTTGATGAAGAGAGCCAGTATCTTTCGCAATTCGCCATTGCTACCGTAGAGTATCGTTACCTGGTTGGGCAAAATTCATTTTTTTATTTACTAGCAGATGGAGGCCTGGGACAGGACAATGGTCAGGGCAAAAAACTAAACTACACGTATTTCGGAACAGGCCTGGGTCTTGCTTTTGAGACCAAAGCCGGTATCTTCAATCTTGCCTGGGCTGTTGGAAAAAGAAATGATACCGAATTCAACCTGCGCCAATCCAAAATTCACTTTGGCTTCGTCAATTATTTTTAATCACAATAGGTAAAGTGCAGGTCACTTCAATACTTTTGCACTTATATACACGTGAGGCATTTTTTTCTTTCAATATTGATTGTACTCTTTTCTGCAACAATGGCTGGTGCCCAAACTTCCTGGGATTCGGCTATTACTGTTGTAGCAGATACGGTAGTTCAACAGGACACCCTGCTCGTAAAAGATAAGTTAGCGCCAGTCAAAATCACCGATTCGGTTTCAAAGCGACCTGTTAATAATTCCGGCTGGACAATGCCTGCAGGTATTTCGTTTTCCTCTTCCCGGTTTAGCCGGGAGGTATTAGCGCATCATCCGTATTTTAATTTTTCTGCAAAACCGTTAACTCTTCCGGAATCAGCACTCCGGAAGGTTACAGGTAAAGAATTTTTCTTTTACCTGCTGGTATTCCTGTTAATTGTTTTTGCCATCTTGCGAAGGGCTTTCCCTAAATATTTTGGAGATCTGTTCCGTCTTTTTTTCCGGACCACCTTAAAGCAACGGCAAATACGGGATCAGTTGATGCAAACACCATTGCCTTCGTTGCTGATGAATGGTTTTTTTGTTGTTAGCGGCGGATTATATTGTACTTTTCTATTACAGCATTTTGACTTGAATCCCGTCAATAATTTCTGGTTATTATTCCTGTATTGCTGCCTGGTTTTATCAGCTGCTTATTTCATCAAGTTTATAGGATTGAAGATTTCCGGCTGGTTATTTAATATGAATGAAGCCGCCGATGCTTATATTTTTATCGTTTTTATCGTCAATAAAATGATCGGCATACTGCTATTACCATTCCTTATTTTGTTGGCTTTCTCCGTGGGCGATGTTTATGCGGTCAGCCTTACTTTGTCATTGTGCCTGGTGGCCGGGCTCCTGCTTTACCGGTTTATTTTGACCTATGCTGCTATCCGTAATCAGGTCAAAGTCAATCCTTTTCATTTTTTTTTATACCTCTGTGCCTTTGAAATTGCGCCTCTTTTACTGGTTTACAAGGGCTTATTGTTGTATTTCGGGATAACTGCTTAACTTTGCCGCCAACTTTAGCCGAACCGAACATGATTAAAAATGGGGTTAACAAGGCCGGTGATAAGGCCAAAGCGAAACAGAAAATCCTGATTACCCAGCCGAGACCTGAAAGTGAAAAGTCGCCGTACTTCGAACTTCAGCGTAAATACGACGTGGAGCTTGATTTCCATCCGTTTATCCGTCTCGAAGGTATTCCGTCAAGGGATTTTCGTAAGCAAAAAATTGAAATTCAGAACTATACCGGGGTGATCTTCACCAGCAGGAATGCTATTGACCATTTCTTCCGCACTTGCGAGGAAATGAAAGTCAGCGTTTCGCAGGATACCAAGTATTTCTGCATTACAGAAGCGGTGGCCCTCTATCTTCAGAAATTTATCCTTTACCGGAAACGAAAAGTGTTTTACGGCGCCGATGGCACCAATAAAAGCATGTTTGATGTGATCAACAAGCATAAAGGAAATGAAAAATTCCTCTATGTATGTTCCGAGAACCAGCAGGATAACGAGATAGTAAACTGGTTAAAATCCAACGGCTGTGAGTTTATGCTGGCTTTTATGTATCGGAGTGTCAGCAGTGATGTAAAAGAAGTCCTTACGGATACCGAATACGATGTTATTTGTTTCTTTACCCCGAGTGGCGTAAGAAGCTTGTTTGATAATGTTCCTATGTTTAAACAAAACGGAACAGTGATCGGTGCTTTTGGCAACAATACTTTTAAAGCCCTGGAAGAAGCCGGGCTGAAATTGGAAATAAAAGCTCCCCTGCCACAAATGCCAAGTATGGTAGCCGCTTTGGAGCAGTTCCTGGCCGCCACCCTGAAGAAAAAATAAGTTTTAAAAATAATAATTTAAAAGGGACACTGATGGCAGTGTCCTTTTTCTTTGTGCGTCAGGCACGTATATCAGCTATAGGGTGCAAGTCCCGAATACGCTTTACAGTAGGGAGTATTAGCCAATAGCAAGGGTGTCCATCGTGAG
>JAWXCO010000199.1:0-37341 GCA_034408705.1 Bacteroidota bacterium | reverse complement strand
TCATGGGAAGACGAATACCAGTTTAAATGTGCGGACGGAACGTATAAGCACATGCACGATAAAGGCTACGTGGTATATGAAAACGGGCTACCGGTAAAAATGATCGGCTCCTTAAGGGATGTATCGGGTTTAAAAGAGCTGGAAAACCAGCTGCTGGAAGAAAAGCTGCAGCGTCAAAAGGAAATTTCTGAAACAGTGATACGAGTACAGGAAAAAGAAAGAACCCGGATCGGTCATGAACTGCATGACAATGTCAACCAGATCCTTTCTACCGTAAAACTGTTTGTTGAGATGATCAAACCGGTACGAAAAGAAGAAATAGAGATCAAACAAAAAAGTATTGATTATATATTGTTGGCCGTGGAAGAGATCAGGAAACTGTCAAAAGAGCTGGTAGTGCCACAATTGAACCAGAAAGGTCTGGTGGCCGGCATTGACTGTCTCATCGAGGATATACATTTCTCCACCTCTGTAAAAGTCAAGTTTACCCATGATCACGAAAATGACCTGCTTTCTTCAGGCAAAAAAATAACGCTGTTTCGTATCATACAAGAGCAACTGAAAAATATCCTAAAGCACAGCAAAGCAAGTCATGTGGATATTTATCTCCAATGCAAAGACGGGAATGTTCAGTTGACGATAAAAGATAACGGCGTCGGTTTCGATACCCGGCAAAAACAACGGGGTATTGGCTTGTCCAATATCTTTGACAGAACCCGTTTTTACAGTGGTACAGTTGATATCCAGACGGCACCGGGTAACGGTTGCCAAATCATCGTTACGATCCCCATTATATAACAATTTAGCAGTTGCCTGTTACCGGGTTCCGGCATATCAGATAAGTGCATTTGCTTACTCCAATTATTGCTTACTCTTATAGAAGTAGTTTTCCTATTCGCTGTAAGGACTTTCAATAATAGTATTGCGTTGTATAAGTGAACATACTGTTTAGTGGCAAGCAGGTTGCCCAACAGTTTATGAAATCCAATCCTAAAAAAACTGTAATGAACAAACCAGTAACTACCCATTTTAGCATCTTTGCAAAATTGGATGTCAAAACCAGTAGCAGCTGGACTACTATACAGGAAGTAGTTGATTTCCTGGAGCTCATTATGACAGGACCCGCCGTTATCAGGTTGGAAGAAGCAGCATACAATATCAGTGCAACAATCAATATTCATCTGCCATATTCAATTACTTTACAGGGGATGTCTTATGGAACAGCTGCGATTGCCACTGCTACCGGCCTCACAGGCAAACCCGTGTTTAAGTGTTTGTCCAAGTCTTATTTTAAAATGCTGAATTTTGATGCGACTACGCTGACTAACTACGATAAAGCAACGGGGGAAGATGCCATCTTTTTTCTCGGTAGCGGAACATACAATGAAGTAAAAGATTGTTCCTTCGACCGGTTCTATAATACGATCACCGATTCAACCAATGCCGAATTATGGGTTTTTGAAACAGATATATCCAATGCACAGCGTAATGGTATTTTTGTTCACATTGCCATAGCAGGTGCCGTCTCAAAAGTCGCTGAAACAAATTTTATCAGCTGCGTACGCGGTATAAACCTTGATAAAGGCAGCGGGGCCACTATTCAGCTGGCTACGGGAGGTTATTATAATGTGAATGCTGCTGATTCCGCCATCATTTACAAGCCCGCTACATTTACGTCCTTTGCAAGTATTGCTAAAACAGGAAATACCTGGAATAGTGTCGGTAAGTATATTGAGGGTTTTGATTTTTCCCGTACAGATGGCAGGGATGCGAATGCAATTCTTGTAAGTAATGCAGGGATGGGCGACAAAAAGCCTTACTGTTTTATCAATGTGCTGAACAGTAATACCACTAAAACCATAACCACGTCCATTACCTGGTATAAGGCTGATTGGGGTGCCAATACAGCTTCTACCAACTGCAAATGGACAATCTTCAATAATAAAATACGCTACCAGCCCAATAGCAAACGAAACGGCATTTATTCTATCGCCGGCAATCTTTCTATTGATAATATTAACCGGGTCATATCGATCTGTATTGTGAAAAATGGCAACAATGCTATCCGGTTTGGAGAAACAACATTAAAGATCATGACAGCCAATGAACCCTTTCAATTTTCCTTCGTAGTATTTATCGAAGAAGTTTCTGTGGGAGATTATTTTGAAATTTATTATACATCTGCTAACAGCCGGGATAGAATTAAAATACAGGGTATCCAATCGCTGTCAACTACCCAGTAATGCAATAGCTATTAAATATTTTTATTTTTTGTAAACCGTACGTATCGCTATGAAAAAACTTATTGTACTGATCCTATTAGGAAATATACTCACTGTAAATGCACAGGTGGGTATGACAAATACAGGTAACTTGCAAATGATGGCAGGCTCCTCCTTGACTTGTCTTGGAAATTTTACCAATACTGCTTCCGGGTCGCTGGTGATTAACGGGGACCTCTATGTCAGTGGGACCCTGTCAAATAATCAATCTTCCATGTTGGCTGGTAGTGGAACGCTATACCTGAATGGTAGCAGTGCTCAGGCTTTGAATGGCTCCCAGCCCTTTAAGACCAATAATCTAGTGACCAATAACGGCGCTGGTATAACGCTGAATAATAATTTAAGTGTTGCTGGGTTGCATACATTTACTAATGGGCTGGTTCTTACATCTGCAACACCAAATTATTTGATCTACGAAGCAGGTTCTTCTCATAGCGGCAGTAACGATAGCCGCCATGTAAACGGTTGGGTAAAAAAGATCGGGACTACCAATTTTACGTTTCCGGTGGGAGATCCGACCTATCAAAGAACGCTTGCGATCTCCAGCTTATCGGCTTCGTCAGAATTCAATTGCCTTTATTATACACCTACGTCGAATATTTTTAACCTGACCTCGCCGGTTGTACAGGTAAAAAGTAACGAATACTGGCAGCTGGATAAAGTATCCGGCGGTACGGCCAGGGTTACGTTGAATTGGGATCATTCCAAAGTGGCGATGAATAATGTGATACTTGCCGATGTGCTTGTAGGACATTATACCAGTAGCAGCTGGACCGATGCAGGAGGTTCTGGTACTGCAACGGGTAATGTAACAACTACAGGATCTGTTACATCATCGGTACTAACTACGTTCAGTCCTTTTACCTTGGCCGCAAAAAGTTTCCCGGTTCCTCTTCAGATGATCTCCTTTGCTGCTGAGAGAAGGGCAGGCGCAAGCTATCTAAACTGGGTAACAGATAATGAACAACATGTGAGTCATTTTGAAATACAGCGAAGCTATGATGCGATGAACTACTCCGCAATAGGCAGAATTGGAGCACGAAACAGCGGCTCACAGGAACAATATTATTACGAGGATCATTCCTCTTTAAACGGATTTGCCTGGTATCGTATCCGGAGTGTAGATAAAGATGGCAAGTTCAGCTACTCGAAGATTGCGGTCGTATCTGAAACGGATTTGCTATCCAATTCGTTCGTGGTAATGAACCCTGTTCGAACAGTAATAACCGTGTTGAACAGAACAGGAAAGGAAGGAGTATTTGATTACCGGTTATATACTTCCACAGGTCAGTTGCTACTAAAGGGTAATATCAGTATGGCGAATAACGGGGCTGCAGCATTGCCATTGCCCGGGCAAGTGTCAGTAGGAATTTATATATTGGAGCTGAGCAACGGGAAAACACAATTCAGGCAGAAAATGTTTGTAGAAAAATAAATAGTTATAGCCGCTGTCAACAGCCAATAAGTCTCCGGTTTTTATATAGGTTGATTTTCGTCACTTCTTGCAGCGGGACGGTTTTTTTATAATTGAATGGTCATTTAAGTAAAGCAATAATGATATTGCCTGCAATTGTTTGCAAATATCTAAGCCTTAACATTATTACAGTATATACCTATTGTTTAGGAAATATATCCATGTATCGTGTATCGTAAAAACTACCTGTTAAATAAAACTGATAATAAAGCCGGTAACAAACCGCCGGCACTTTCTAATTATGTCTTGCTGCCAGGATGCTTATAACATCTTTCAGTGAATGATCTTTTGCCTGTAGCAGAACAAGATAATGATAAAGCAAGTCAGCAGCTTCATTCAGAAAAAGTTCAGCGTTATTGTCTTTGCTTTCAATAACCAGCTCCACCGCCTCTTCACCTAATTTTTGTGCTATTTTATTGATCCCTTTTGCAAAAAGCGACGAGGTATATGAAAAATCGTCCGGGTTTGATCTCCTGTTCATAATGACCTGTTCGAGTTTTTGAAGTGTGAATTCTTTATTACTTTCATTAAAACAGGTATCAGCCCCGGTATGGCATACGGGGCCTGTAGGGTTGGCTTTTATTAATAGCGTATCATTATCGCAGTCAGTTAAAATTTCTTTTACCAACAAGAAATTGCCGGAACTTTCACCTTTTGTCCAGAGCCGCTGCTTGCTACGGCTGTAGAAAATCACTTTCATTTCCTGTTTGGTTTTACCAAAGGCTTCTTCATTCATAAAGCCAAGCATTAATACTTTTTGGGTATCATTGTCCTGTATGATTACAGGAACAAGTCCATCCGGATATTTAGAAAAATCGGGTGTCATAATCTTACAGGTATTTTATGGTCAGCTAAATATTTTTTTAGATCGTATATGGCTATTTCTTTGAAATGAAAAATACTGGCAGCCAATGCTGCATCTGCATGGGCCAGTTGAAAGACATCGGTAAAATGTTGAAGGGTTCCGGCACCACCGGAGGCGATCACCGGGACCGGAACCAGGTCCGAAATTTCTTTTGTGAGGGCAAGGGCAAAGCCTGCTTTTGTACCGTCATGTTCCATTGATGTCAACAGTATTTCACCCGCACCCCTGTCGGTTATCTCTTTTGCCCAGGTGGTAGCCAGAAGGGTAGTAAGGTTTCTTCCCCCATGTGTTACGACAGTCCATTGGCCATTAATGATCTTTGCATCTACAGCAACGACAATACACTGGCTACCGAAATTTTTCGCCAGTTCATCCACCAATCCCGGGTTTTTGACTGCGGAAGTATTGATGGAAATTTTATCGGCCCCATTTTCCAGTAATATACTTACATCTTCGATCGTATTAATGCCCCCGCCAACGGTGAAAGGTATATTGATATGCGTTGCAATATCCCTGACCAGTTTAGCCAGCGTTTTTCTTTTTTCGGTTGTAGCCGTAATATCCAAAAAAACTAATTCATCAGCGCCTTCCTCACAATAACGTACGGCCAGTTCTACCGGGTCACCTGCATCTCTCAACTGGATGAAATTGGTTCCTTTGACAGTTCTTCCGTCTTTGATATCGAGGCAGGGTATGATCCTTTTCGTTAGCATGTTTTACAGGAATATTTTTAGTTCCTTCAATGATATCCTGTTTTCATAGATGGCTTTTCCAACGATCGCCCCGTTGCAACCGGCTTCCCTTAATTCTTCCAGTTCTTTGGTGGAGGAGATGCCGCCACTGGCAATCAGGTCAATAGAAGGGTGCTCATTCATTATCTTTTTATATAAAGCAGTGGCTGGTCCCTGCAAAAGACCATCCTTATTGACATCTGTACAGAAAAAATGTTTTACTCCTTTTGTTTTATAGGTATCGATAAGTTCAAAAACATTCAATGTTGTTTTTTCTGTCCACCCCCTGATAACAATCAGCTCCTCCTTTACATCGGCGCCAATAATAAACCGCTCAGCACCAAATGCAAGCAACCAGCCTGTGAAAGTGAACTCATCCATAACCGCAATACTACCGACTGCTGCAAAGGCAGCTCCGGAATCAAAAGCGATCTCGAGGTTTTTTTGTGTACTGATTCCACCGCTAAAATCTATCACCAATTTTGTTTTGCCGGCAATTTTCTCCAGCACTTTCCAATTTTTTACATCACCGGCTTTGGCGCCGTCCAGGTCCACAAGGTGTAACCGCTTTATCCCGGCATCTTCAAATTGGAGGGCCACTTCCAGCGGGTCTTCGTTATAAATGGTTTGCTGGCTATAGTCACCTTTTGTCAGTCTTACACATTTACCGTCTATGATATCTATTGCAGGTATGATCGTCATGTTACAGGACTAAAAAGTTTTTTAAAATTTGTTCACCAACCACGGCACTTTTTTCGGGGTGAAATTGAACGCCATAAAAATTATCTTTTTGCAAAGCAGAACTATACGATTGTATATAATTGGTCCTCGCAATACTATATTTATTTTCTTCTGCATAGTATCCATGCACGAAATAGCAATAACTTTTGCCAGGTAAATTGGCAAACAACCCAGATTGAAGATCAGTGATCGTATTCCAGCCGATCTGTGGAACTTTAAGATTGGTTCCTGCAGGATTGAATTTTCGTACCGTCACGTTTTCAAACACTCCAAGACAATTTGTGTTGTTCTCTTCCGAGTACTGGCAGAGTAGTTGCATGCCAAGACAAATACCAAGCACGGGTTGCTGCAGCTCCCGGATCAGTACATCCAGTTTCCTTTCCCGGAGGTACTGCATTGCAGTACTGGCTTCACCCACACCAGGGAAGATAACTTTATCAGCCGTTTTTATCAGCCCAGGATCATCGGTTACCGTGGCCTGCATACCGATCCTTTCCAATGCAAAAAGAACCGATTGAATATTGCCGGCATTGTATTTTATAATTACGATGTTCATTTTCTAATCATTTAAAGTGTCAGACACTCTTCGAGATGTCAGACACTGATTCATTTAAAGAGACACTCTCCGAGATGTCAGACACTGATTCATTTAAAGTGTCAGACATTTCGAGAAGTCAGACACTATAAGACCCCTTTGGTACTGGGCAATTGCTGGTTGTCAACATCTCTTTTTACCGCTGATTTGATCGCTTTTGCCAGGGCTTTAAAGATGGATTCTATTTTATGATGCTCATTATTTCCTTCCGCTTTTATATTCAGGTTAGACCTGGAAGCATCGGAGAATGATTTAAAGAAGTGGTAAAACATTTCTGTTGGAACATCTCCAATCTTTTCTCTTTTGAAATCAGCTTCCCAAACCAACCAGCTTCTGCCACCAAAATCAATTGCTACCTGTGCCAGGCAATCATCCATTGGTAAGGTGAATCCATAGCGTTCAATTCCTTTTTTATTTCCCAGCGCCATAGCAAAGGTTTCGCCCAGGGCGATGGCCGTATCTTCAATGGTATGGTGCTCGTCAATATGCAGATCGCCCTGTACTTTAACGGTCAGATCAATACCACTGTGCCGGCTTAGTTGTTCCAGCATATGGTTGAAGAAACTTAACCCGGTATCCATGACAGCATTTCCAGTACCGTCAAGATTCATCCGGATCTGAATTTTAGTTTCGTTGGTATTGCGTTCATGTTCAACAACCCGCTGCCCAAGCCGGAGAAATTCGTAGATAGATCTCCAATGCAATGTCTCCAGGGTGATCGTAGTTTGTAAACTTATTAGTTCATCATTTACTTCAGTTGTACCCAGGCTGGCATCATTGTTCAGCCAAATGGCTTTACAACCAAGATTTTTGGCAAGCTGTACATCGGTAATACGGTCGCCAATAACATAGGAACCCGCTATATCATAGACGGGATTATTTATATAGGAAAGCAGCATACCGGTCCCCGGTTTACGGGTTGGGGCATTATCTGCAGGAAATGTCCGGTCGATATGCACCGTATTAAAATGGATATCCTCGTTGACCAGGCTTTTCATCACAAAATTATGCACCGGCCAAAAATCATCTTCGGGAAAGGAAGGAGTTCCCAATCCATCCTGGTTGGTCACCATCACCAGTTCAAAATCAAGTTCCGTAGCGATCCTTCTCATCCAGGTAAACAGATCCGGGTAGAACTCCAATTTGTCAAACGAATCCAACTGGTAAGTGGGTGGCGCTTCTTTGATCAAAGTGCCATCCCTGTCGATGAATAAGATTTTCTTCATGCTATATATACTTTTAATGCGTCTAATAATTGTTTATTCTCATCAGGTATGCCAATCGTTATACGAAGGCAATCATCACAAAGAATTATCCTTGACCGGTCGCGGACGATGATACCATTGGCAGCCAGGAATGTATAGATAGACCGGGCTCCTGTCACTTTTACCAGTAAAAAATTTGCATCCGATGGATAAACAGTTTGCGTAAAGGGTAATTTCAGCAGTTCGTCTTTCAGCCATTCCCGTTGCTCAACTGTGGTATTGGTCCAGTTATTCACACTGGAGATATTGCTCAATGCCTCGATTGCCAATTGTTGGGTAGCTGTATTGATATTATAGGGATACTTTACTTTGTTCAGGTAGTTAATAATGGGTTCTCCCGCAAAAGCCATTCCCAGCCGGAGCCCTGCCAGTCCCCAGGCTTTGCTCAGTGTTTGAAGGATCACCAGGTTGGGATATTCGGTGAGCTCGGGTATAAAGGTTTTTTGTTTGGCATAATTGATATAGGCTTCATCGATCACCACCAATCCATCAAAATTATTCAGCAGCACTTCAATATCGTTGCGGTTGATGCTGTTGCCGGTGGGATTATTGGGAGAACAGACAAAAATAAGTTTGGTATGCGCATCAATTGCTGCTTCGGTACTTTCGAGGTCAAGTTGAAAATTTTTCAATAACGAAACTTTTTTAACCGCCACATCATTCATTTCTGCACACACTTCATACATGCCATAGGTAGGTGGAAAGAGAATGACATTGTCTTTACCCGGTTCGCAAAAAACACGGAATAAGAGATCGATGGCTTCGTCACTGCCATTACCCAGGAAAATATTGGGAACCGGCACACCCTTGATACGACTGATCTTTTCTTTTAGTGGCAATTGCAACGGATCAGGGTAGCGGTTATAATTTTCCGGTAGGGGAGAACCAAATGAATTCTCATTCGCATCGAGGAAGACCGTAGCGTTACCGGTAAACTCATGCCTTGCCGAAGAGTATGCCGTCATTTTTTTAATATTCTCCCGGACATATCTCTCTATCATAAATTCCATACTTATTTTTTTAAACGTATTGCTACGGCATTTTTATGGGCTTCTAAACCTTCTGCTGCAGCCATGGTCATTACGGCCGTACTGATATTTTGAAGCCCTTGCTGCGTCAGTTGCTGGAATGTTATCTTTTTGACAAAACTATCCAAAGAAACACCACTGTACATCGCTGCATATCCATTGGTTGGCAGCGTATGGTTTGTACCACTGGCATAATCGCCGGCACTTTCAGGTGAATAATTGCCGATAAAAACAGATCCTGCGGAACTTATTTTTTTTACTAACTCTTCCCCATCAGAACAAGAAAGCTGGAGGTGCTCTGGTGCATAGCGATTGGAAAGTTCAATAGCTTCGGTGATAGAACCTGTGATCACAAGCTTGCTGTTTTGCAGTGCTTTTTCCGCCATATCTTTTCTTGGTAAGACAGCAAGTTGCTTGGTAATGGCAGACAAAACTTTTTCAGCCAGGCTTTCGCTGGGGGTAACCAGGATTACTTGCGAATCAGGCCCATGCTCTGCCTGTGATAAAAGATCAGCGGCTACATACTCCGGAACAGCTGAATCATCGGCTATTACCAGCAGTTCCGAAGGGCCGGCCGGCATATCAATCGCTACGCCCTCTTGCTGGATGATCTGTTTGGCTACTGTTACATACTGATTACCGGGCCCGAATATTTTAAATACGTTCGGTATGCTATCAGTCCCGTAAGCCATGGCTGCAATCGCTTGCACACCACCCGCTTTGAAGATCTTTGTGATGTTACACAATTGTGCTGTATATAAAATAGCCGGGTGAATGCTGCCATCTTTTTGAGGTGGTGTGCATAAGATGATCTCTTTGCAACCAGCCAGTTGAGCCGGTACGCCAAGCATCAATACGGTAGAAAAGAGGGGAGCAGAACCACCAGGAATATAGAGGCCGACTTTTTCAATTCCCATTGATTCACGCCAGCAAAGAATACCTGGCATGGTTTCAATTTTTCCCGACACTTCTTTTTGTGCTGTATGAAATATTTCGATATTCTTTTTTGCCTGTTGAATGGCCTCTTTTAATTCATTGCTTACCGCCGCTGCTCCTGTACTTATTTCTTTCTCCGTTACCGCAAGCTGCTTTAGTTTGACGCCGTCAAATTCTTTGCTGTATTTGCGAACTGCCTTATCTCCCTTTTCTTTTACCTGCTTCAATATCTTTTTCACTGTTTTCTGCAGTGAAGAATGATCAGCAACAGGGCGCTGAATAATTTCTTTCCAAATTTCTCTATCCGGGTATTGATACTGCTTCATTAGATAATTATTTTTTCTATGGGAATAATAAGGATGCCCTGGGCACCGTTGGCTTTCAGTTGTTCAATCACATTCCAGAAATCAGCTTCGTGAATAACGGAATGGACAGAACTCCATCCCGGCTCTGCCAGGGGCAGAATGGTGGGACTTCTCATCCCGGGTAATAAATTGCATATCGTTTCCAGTTTATCATTGGGTGCATTCAGCAATACATATTTATTATTCCTTGCTTTCTTAACAGAGCGTATGCGGAATAATAAGCTGTCCAGGATCGTTTTCTTTTCTGCACTAAGGCCCTTATTGCTGATCAACACTGCCTCAGAAAAAAGAATGGTCTCAATTTCTTTCAATTCATTGGTAAAAAGAGTACTGCCTGAACTTACCAGGTCGCATATAGCATCTGCCAGGCCAATCCTGGGTGCTATTTCTACGGAGCCACTGATCTCATGGATGGAGGCCGTGATATTATTTTCTCGGAGAAACCCGGAAAGAATCGTTGGGTAACTGGTAGCAATTTTTTTACCATTCAGATCATGAATAGATTGGAATATCCCGCTCTTTGGTACGGCGATGGACAGGCGGCATTTGCCAAAGCCCAGTTGCTCAATGGTATCGGTTTGTTTGTTAGATTCTCTTACCACGTTTTCGCCGACAAAGCCAATGTCGGCCACCGCATCCTGTACATATTCCGGTATATCATCATCGCGGAGAAAGAAAACCTCCACCGGGAAATTGGCTGCGATCACTCTTAACTGGTTGTTGCCATTACTAATTTCTATACCGCATTCTTTTAGCAATTTCATGGATCCATCATAGAGGCGACCCGATTTCTGCACAGCGATCTTTAATGTAGACTGCATATTTATTTATGTTTATTCAATCCTCCTTCGCCAGGGCTATAAGGGGATAAAAAAGAAAAAGGGCTTACTGTGTAGTAAGCCCCTGACTATGTTTATTACATAATATCCTCATGGCCTACTCTGGAAGAGTAAGAAATGATGATGGTTATGTGAGTATATTGTCATATTGATTGCAAAAGTAGGGATATTTTCTATTGATTGATAATTTTGCTCCTGAATTTTGATAGAGTAAAGTAATTTAAATGTAAAATTAACCAAACCAGCCCCGGTGCCTGATCAAATGGATACTAAGATGAGATAACAAGGTGAAATAATCGGGTCTTATGCCACCCGGTCTGCCAACCCTTCTTTTGATCTTTTGCAGATCTAAGATCATTTCGCAGAATAATGTTTATATTATTTATCTATCCTTCTACTCTTTGCCCATCGGGTACTTATCAATTAAAAGGAAAACAACAAGAATTACAATTGTATGCGGCGTACCTGTCTGTCAATAAAGATGCAGTCGCAGTATAGCGCAAGCGAATATTCAGGCGTAAAGCCCAATAAGCATAAAAAAAATATATTCCGGAAAATTAGCCCCTGAATTTATAACTAGCCTGTGGATTACCGGGGCAACCTTGTTTCTGGGATGCACAGGAAGAGACTGCTACTACAAGAACCAGCAGAATTAATGCGATAAAAGATTTATTTTTCATTTCAGGTGGATTTTCAATGTTAAACGATAAAACGCCAGGATTATTTTGCGACTACAAAGATAATATTACTGCGGTATTTTGCAGCCACGAATTATCAACATAAAGATAAAAAAAATATAGATAATCAATTGGTTATCTTTCGATAATAGGGGTTTATTGGTATCGGTCAGCAGGCAAGCGGTTTTGAGTTTGATAAGACGGCAAAACATTATCTTTATCCCCTTTAACAAAAAACTAAGAGAAACTACTAACCCGATGTTGCAACTGAAGAAACCCCTTGCCTTTATTGACCTGGAAACTACTGGTGTTAATTTAGGAACAGATCGTATTGTTGAAATTGCGATTGTAAAGATCCTGACTGATGGAACCAGGAGTGTGAAAAGAAAACTGATCAACCCCGGAATGCCGATCCCTAAACCATCCAGTGATGTACATGGTATTACTGATGACATGATAAAAGATGCCCCTACTTTCAAACAAGTGGCCCAGGAGCTGAAACAGATGCTCGATGGCTGCGATTTTGCCGGCTACAATTCCAACCGTTTTGATATTCCCTTGCTCATGGAAGAATTTCTCCGGGCAGAAGTGGATTTTGATATGAAGAACCGCAAGCTGCTGGATGTACAGAACATTTTCCACAAAATGGAACCCAGGACACTGAGTGCGGCTTATAAATTCTATTGCGGAAAACTGCTCGAAGGCGCCCACGGCGCAGAAGTGGATGCTTCTGCTACGCATGAGATACTGGAAGCACAACTTGGAAAATACCCTGAACTGGGAAATAATATCGACTCCATCCTGAAAGTAATCGGGGAAGACCAGATCGTGGATTTTGCCCGCCGCTTTGTAATGGATAATGGAACAGAGGTTTTTAATTTCGGAAAATTCAAAGGCCGCCCGGTAGCTGATGTACTGAAAGCCGAACCCCAGTACTACGACTGGATGATGAAAGGCGATTTTCCCCAGCATACCAAGCAAAAATTGACGGAGATCTACACCCGAACCATGCTGAAAAAGAGCTGATCAGGGATAATAACCTGTGAACAATTTTTAACATCGCTTCTTTCCCGATTGTTGTAAATTCGATATTTACCACTATTTTTTTTTGTGGAGAAACTAGTCGTCATACCAACTTATAACGAAAAGGAGAATATCAGCAGTATTCTTCATGCCATCTTCAATATGAATGAAGGCTTTCATGTATTGGTGATCGATGATGGATCCCCGGATGGTACGGCTCAATTGGTAAAAGAACTTCAATCAAAATATTCAGGCCAGTTATTTATCGAAGAGCGAAAAGGTAAATTGGGATTGGGAACCGCTTATATCTATGGTTTCAAATGGGCTATTGACAAAGGCTACCAGTTTATTTTCGAAATGGATGCCGATTTCTCTCATAATCCCAATGATCTTACCCGGCTGTATGATGCCTGTAAAAAACAAGGAGTTGACCTGGCAGTAGGTTCCCGATATGTGAAAGGAGGAGGATTGGTCAACTGGCCGAAGAACCGTATCGCCTTATCCAAAGGCGCTTCGCTATATACACGGATTATTACCTGGATGCCGGTAAAAGATCCGACAGCCGGTTTTATGTGTTATAAAAAAGAAGTCCTTGAAACCATCAACCTCGATGAAATACATTTTGTCGGTTACGCATTCCAGATCGAAATGAAATTTGCAGCCTGGAAACTGGGCTTTAAAATAAAAGAAGTACCGATCATTTTCCAGGACAGGGTCGTTGGTGTTTCCAAAATGAATAAGGGTATCGTGAAAGAAGGTATCCTCGGCGTACTGAAACTTCGTTGGTACAGCCTCTTTAAAAATTACCGCAAACGGGTAAAAAAAACTAAAGTCGTGAACAGCTCCGTGAAGACGGTGCAGCAAAACGAAGTGTTTGCGGAAAGCAAATAACAGCCCTTATTTCTTACCTTTTTGTTTAGTTTGCGGAGGCAAATGAAAAAAGCCTTTCTCCAGCTCCACCTCGCTGTTTTTCTTGCCGGGTTTACGGGCATACTTGGTCGTTTGATCACTTTCAATGAAGGCATGATTGTATGGTACCGGTTATTGCTGACGGCTATTACGATGTGGATATTATTTGGCCTGCTGAAGAAGCTGCAAAAAATTCCGTTGATTGATATCCTGAAAATTTCAGGAGTAGGTTTTATTGCTGCAATGCACTGGGTCACCTTTTATGGATCCATTAAATATGCTAATGTGTCGGTGGCATTGGTCTGTTTCTCTTCAATCGGATTTTTTACGGCTTTGTTTGAGCCATTAATATTGAAGAAAAGGATCAACCGGGTGGAACTATTACTGGGCCTGGTAACCCTGGCAGGTATTTATATCATTTTTCATTTTGATACACAATACAAGACCGGTATCATTGTCGGCATTATCTCGGCTATCCTGGCTTCCTTATTTCCCATTTTCAACCGGGAGTTTTTGAAAAGAATCAATGTGGAGACCATGCTGACCTGGCAACAAACCGGTGGCCTGCTGGTCTTGTCCGTCTTGTTACCTTTTTACCTGCAACGTTTTCCAACCGATACATTTATCCCCGGCTGGGAAAATTTCGGCTGGCTGCTGGTACTTTCCTGGTTCTGTTCGGTCATTGCCTTCCAGCTTTCGGCGAATGCACTGAAACGATTATCAGCTTTTACGGTTAACCTTACTTACAATTTAGAACCAGTGTATGGGATCATTCTCGCTTTTATGGTGTATAAAGAAAACCAATTCCTGAGTAAATGGTTTTTTGTTGGTTTTGCTATTATTGCAGCCGCATTGATTATACATTTAATCATGCTGATAAATTTTGAACGAAAAATAACCAAAAATGCCCCCGACTGAATACCACGAAAAAATAGTACAATACTATAAGGATACGGAGAATGCTTACAAAGATTCCTGGGACCTGAATAACAGCCTGGCTATTCATTATGGCTATTGGGACAAGGCTGTAAAAACTTTCCCGGAATCCCTGATCCGTATGAACGAAGTGATGATGATGGCAGCTTCCATCAAACCAACTGACGAAGTGCTGGACGCTGGCTGCGGTGTAGGAGGGAGCAGTATTTTCCTGGCTTCAATGTTAGGTTGTAAAGTCACAGGTATTACATTAAGTGAAAGGCAGGTAGAACTCGCTACCGAAAACGCCAGGAAGAAAAACATAACGGACCTGGTTGATTTTAAAGCCATGAATTATGGCGCTACTGATTTTCCGGATGCCAGTTTTGATGTTGTGTGGGGTTGTGAAAGTATTTGTTATGCCGACAGCAAAGAAAATTTCATTAAAGAAGCCTGGCGTTTATTGAAACCCGGTGGAAGACTGGTAATAGCAGATGGTTTTGTATCTGCTTTTGAAAACAATGACAACCCGATCATCCGGCAATGGTTAGATGGCTGGCAGGTGAACTACCTGGAAACACCGGAACGATTTAAGTCGTTTATGGAGCAATCAGGATTTCAACATATAAATTATCGTAATATCTCTAAAGAAGCTGCTCACTCATCCCGGCGCTTGTATCGGTTTTATTTTTTGGCTAGTATGTATTTAGCCTGGAAAAAGATCAATTTCTCAAAATCCGCAACCGATATGCAGCGGAAGAATATCAACGCCTGCAAATACCAATACCACGGAATGAAAAAAGACTTGTGGCAATACGGTCTCATCACCGGCCAAAAGTAAATGGAAAACGGATGAGACGGATTCTACGGATCGGCACAGATTTTTAGAGACCGGGATCATTTTCTTTGGGATATATGAATAAAAATCCGCCCCATGCTTGTATTCCGTGTTCTCTGCCAACTTATCTTTAAGTCATAAAACTACTGCAATGAGAAAGGCTCTCCTGTTATTGGCAATTTCTGCTACTTGTCTTTTTTCTTTTTCACAAAAAAAGCCATTGGACCATTCTGTATACGATAGCTGGCAGCATATCGGTGAACGGATGATCAGTAACGATGGTCAATGGGTGGTCTATACCATTGACCCGCAGGAAGGGGATAATGAGCTTGTAATACAATCTTCGGATGCACAATATAAGAAGTCGGTACCAAGAGGTTTTGCAGCGCTGATCACCGAAGACAGCCGCTATGTCGTATTCAAGATTAAGCCACTTTATAAAGACACCCGGGATGCAAAGATCAAAAAGAAGAAGCCCGATGAGATGCCCAAAGATTCTATTGCGATTATTGAATTGGGAAAGGAAGAAGTGTGGAAGACAGCGAGAGTGAAAACCTATAAAACAGCACAGAAATCCTATGGATGGATAGCATACCAGGTAGAGAAGACACCAGAACCGCCTGCAAAGCCAAAGACAACGGATACCAACAGTAAATCAAAACAAACAGATAGCCTGAATCGAATTATTGATTCATTAAACAATATCATCCAGGCAATACCTGAAAGAAAGAAAAGCCGCCGTGATGGTGAAGAAGATATGAACGATGAGACTTCCGGCTCTTTACTCCCGACTTCCGGTTCCTTTCAGGATGCCGAAGGCGATGAACCAGCCGGCCCTGCAGCCGATTCAGGAAGCGATCTGGTAGTACGACAACTGGAAAAAGGGGAGGAAAAGACATTTACAAATGTACTGGAGTATTATTTCAGCAAGACGGGGGATAAACTGGTGATCGAACAGGCGAAAAACCCTAAAGACTCTCTGAGCAAAGCAACCGTTGTTCTCTATGATCTCAGGAATTCAAAATCAACAATACTAAGCAAAGGAGGAAATGATTTTAAGAATTTTACCATGACAGATGATGGTTCTCAAATTGCCTATCTGGCAGAAAGAGATGCCCGGCCAAAAGAGTTGCAGAAGTTTTACCGGCTATGGTATTATACAGCCGGTATGGACAGCGCTTCCTTGCTGGCCGATAAAAATACTGTGGATATGAAACTGGGTATGGGAATCAGTGAGTTTGGGAATTTGAATTTCAGTAAGAATGGCAAACGTTTATTCTTCGGTACAGCACCAATACAACCACCCAAGGATACAAGTATTGTTGAAATGGATATGCCCAAAGTAGATATCTGGCATTATAATGATGATTACCTGCAAACCGTACAATTGCAAACCGCAAGGCTAAGGGCAGCACAGCAGGAAAACTTTCTTGCTGTATATAATTTTGATAAAAAAGCAATACTGCAGCTCGGCAGCAAGGAGATACCACAGGTAATACAAACTAAGGAAGGGGATGGTGAAACTTTTGTGGGTGTAACAGATTTTGGTAAGCGTATAGAAAGTCAGTGGACAGGGAATACAAAAAAAGATATTTATGCCATTGATGTCAATACAGGTAGTAAGCAGCTTGTAAAGGAGAATATGGAAGGCTTCCTCTCGCCGCAATATATCTCACCAACTGGCAAATACATTATGTGGTATGACAGTAAGGCAAAGCATTATTTTGCCTGGGATGGAATGAGTACCCGGAATATTACTGCTGGTATCAAAATGCCGCTATGGGATGAAGAACATGATTCTCCATCTAACCCGCCGCCTTATGGAGTGATGGGTTGGCAGGAAGGAGATTCGGCGGTGTATGTGTACGATAAATATGATGTGTGGGAGGTAAATCTATATTCAGGTCAAAGTTTGGTAAGTAATATTACAAAGATGGGAAGGGCAGGTAAAGACATTTATCGGTATATAAGAGTAGATAATGATGAAAGATTTTTAAAATCAGGACAAGCGCTTTATTATCGTTATCAAAATGAGAAAACGAAAGAAGCAGGAATTAGGATAGGAAATCTGGCGGATGGATTGCCTGTAATCGCTACAATTATTGGAGGAAAATATAGTTTTAGTGGAATAGCTAAAGCCAGAAGTTCTGAAAAATTCGTTTACAGCAAAGAAAATTATTTAGCCTCTCCTGATATTTATTCGAATCAAATGTTTGGCATAAGTGAATCAGATTCAAAATTGAAGCGAATAGAGTATGAAGTAAAACTTTCCTCTATCAATCCCCAACAATCTCAATACAACTGGGGTACTGCCGAACTCTTTAACTACAAAGCTTATAATGGTAAAGAAGCCACTGGTCTTGTTTACAAACCCGAAGATTTCGATCCGAAGAAAAAATATCCCATGATCGTTTATTTCTACGAAACGCTGACAGAGACCTTATTTGATTATAAGGAACCCGCGCCAATACGTAGTGCAGTTAACATACCTTTCTTTGTAAGTCGCGGTTATGTATTATTCGTTCCGGATATACATTACACTACCGGCCATCCCGGCAAGAATGCGTATGATTATATCGTAAGTGGTGCAAGAGCCTTGGTAAAGAAAGGTTGGGTAGACAGTACCAATATGGCCTTGCAGGGGCATAGCTGGGGTGGTTACCAGGCCGCACAGGTAGCTACGATGACAAAATTATTCAAAGCCATATGGGCTGGTGCTCCGGTGGCCAATATGACCAGTGCCTATGGCGGTATCCGTTGGGAGAGTGGCGTGGCCCGGCAGTTTCAGTATGAGAAAACACAAAGCCGTATAGGTGGCACTTTATGGGAAAAATTGCCTTTGTATTTAGAGAACTCACCGCTATTTCATTTGAATAAAGTAACAGCACCAATGGTCATAATGGCAAATGATGCGGATGGTGCCGTTCCCTGGTACCAGGGCATTGAATTATTTACAGGACTTAGAAGACTGGGCAAAAAGGCCTGGATGTTCAACTATAACGGGCAGGGACATGGTCTTACACAACGCCAGGATATGCGGGATTATCAAATTCGTATGCAGCAATTCTTTGACTGGATATTAAAAGGTGATAAACCGGCTAAATGGATCATGGAAGGTGTGCCTGCTGTAAAGAAGGGAAAAGAATGGGGATTAGAGATAGTTGAATAGAACCTCACCCCAAATTACTGCCGTTACTTAAAGTACAATTACCCAAATCCTCCTCCCCACGTGGACAGGGGGATTTGATTTGATACTCATTTATGAACTACATGCCAGTTGGGGTGAGGTTTATGCAGCTGCACTAATAAACTTCACCAAACTTCTTTTCGCCACCGGTAACAGTGTTTCATCTATCGGGAACGTTAAGGCTGTTTCGATAGAATACACAGCTGGGTTGGGCAAGTCCTTGCGGTGCCGGATCAGTTCGGATTTGATATGTTCGTATGTGCTGCTGATGCTTCGTTGCCAGTTGTCGATAAATGATGTTTTTATGCTCCGGTATTTCTCATCATGTTTTTCAAAAAAGGACAGCCGGTACTGGTACACCCGGGTATTACCGGCATTGCCACTGCTTAAAAAGAAATAACCTTCCTGTATATCGAGCGGAATAAGGCCTACGGGAGTTATATTAATCTTTTCTTCCACGAACTCATAGATCTCGGTACCATTATAAATGATACTTTTCATTTTCCCGGCAGAGTAGTGAATAATCTCTTCCAGTTCCTGCATCAGTTCATCATCTTCGATCATCTGCTCATACAATAGCTGTAGCTTTTCCATTTGGATCCCGGTCAGTTTCTTGGGGAAATGTTCCTGCAGGTATTTTTTATTTTCACGGAAGGCCACGATATTGTTATAATGAAAAATTATATCGGCCAGCTGGGGGTAGAGTTTATTCTCCGTAAAATACTTGTTGACTTCCTGCAGGTAGGCGAGCAGGGTGTATTTCTTCAGCTCAAAATCGATCCGGCCTTCGGCGAACCAGGTTTCAGATAAAAATTTCATAGTTACAGGGCTTTAATAAACTAATTTACTAAAAAGACATAAAGAATCGAAAGGAAGTTTAATTTTATATCAACATTTTACTTTTTTATAACCATGTCAAACGCGCTATATTGCCGATAGGATAACCATTTAGTCCATATTGGATTATTACGAATATCAAATCGGCATTAGTTTGTTAAAAGCACCAATATGCGACTTGTTATAGCCGTTTTTTTACTATTTGTACTTTCTGCCTGTGGTAACACGTTTTACATAGTACGCCATGCCGAAAAAGCAAAACCCCTGGCCGGAATGTCTGTTATAGATGCCAATGATCCACCTTTGTCGGATTCAGGTAACCTGCGGGCACTGGCTTTAAAAGACCTGTTAAAGAGCGAAGGCATCCGTTATATTTTCTCTACGAATTATAAAAGGACCATTAATACAGCCAAACCATTGGATGAATACCTGCTGGGTGCGCAGACAGAACTCTATAATCCGAAAAAGGATTCAACTGACGCGTTTATCCAAAAACTGAAATTGATTAAAAAGGGTAATGTACTGGTCGTTGGTCACTCGAATACAATTGATGATATTGCGAATAAACTTTGTGGTGCTATTGTTGTTCCGGCTGATCTGAAGGAAACGGATTACGATAATTTGTATAAGATAAAACGAAAGGGCAATAAGTATACATTCAAGGGCCTGACCTATGGAGTGACTACCGAATAAAAAAATCCCGAACGAATGCCGGGATTGAATAAATCTATTTTTGCGAAGGGTTAAAACTCCCTGTCACTCTTAAAATTCTCCAGTTCTTTTGCAACCGCCGTCAGGAAAGTAGCTCCCAGGCTTCCATCTACGATACGGTGATCATAGCTCATACTTAAATACATCATGTGACGAATAGCAATGCTATCGCCGGCAGGAGTTTCAATTACCACGGGTCTCTTCTTGATCGCTCCAACAGCCATGATAGCTACCTGGGGTTGATTGATGATGGGTGTGCCCATCAGGCTGCCAAACGTACCAACATTGGTCATGGTAAAAGTTCCACCGGTTGTATCATCTGCTTTCAATTTTCCATTCCGGGCTGCATCGGCCAGGTTATTCACTTGTTTGGTTAAGCCAACGAGGTTTAACTGGTCAGCATTTTTAATAACGGGTACGATCAGGTTGCCGCTTGGCAAAGCGGTCGCCATACCGATATTAATATCTTTCTTAATAATAATATTGTTGCCATCCAAAGAACAATTGATGAGGGGAAATTTTTTTATACAACGTACAATTGCTTCGATAAACAAGGGTGTAAAAGTGATCTTGGAGCCTTCTCTTTTTTCAAATTCTTTTTTCACCCGGTCTCTCCATTGTACGAGGTTGGTCACATCGGCTTCGGTAAAGCTGGTTACATGCGGGCTGGTATGCTTGCTGCGGACCATATGATCAGCGATCAGCCTCCGCATCCGGTCCATTTCTATGATCTCAACATTACCCCCGGCATAAGCTGCTAGCTGTGAAGTATTCGTGGCGAGAGGGGCTATGTTTTTAACGACTGAAATTTCTTGCTGGCTCGAAACTCCTGACTCCTGACTCGTAGCTTTCCCTGATTTTCGCTCACTAACAAACTGCAAAATGTCTTTTTTTGTTACCCTTCCTTCATTACCAGTTCCCGGAATATGTTCGAGTTCTGTCATGCTCACCCCTTCACTGGCGGCGATATTTAACACCAACGGGGAGTAAAAACGATTAGAGGAACCATTAGCGGGTTGGGTTTTAGAAATTTGCGGTTGTACTACTTCAACGACTATCGCTTCCTGAGCAGGTTGCTGCACTGTTTCTTTAGGAGGTGTTGAGATAATGGGTTTTGCACCCGCCGACACGTCAGCACCGGTCCTGATCCTTGCGATCACGGTACCGATCGGCACCACATCGTTCACATTGAATAAGATCTCCTCAATGGTGCCGGCAGTAGTGCTGGGTACTTCGCTATCTACTTTATCTGTTGCGATATCCAGGAGGGTTTCATCCATTTGAATGTTGTCACCAGGTTGTTTGTGCCATTTAAGCACGGTCGCTTCCATGATACTTTCACCCAGCTTCGGCATTACTAAATCAACAACAGCCATATAAAGATTTGATGTTTTAAATTTACATTTTTAATTTCCAATCAGATAATGCCTGGCCAATGTTGGGGTTGGAAACAGGCAATGCAATCGAACAGGTCAAAGGTAATGATTTGGTCATAATCAGGCTATCAACTGTTAGCAAGGATGAATTTCCGCAGGAAATTAAGTGCGTTATTAGCGGCGATATTGATATTTCGCTGCCGGTCAAAGCGCAGGTTTAGTTGGAGAGTGACTATTTTTTCCTTCGTACCCGCAGCGATCCAAACGGTTCCAACCGGTTTTTCTTCGCTGCCACCACCTGGCCCCATGATACCGGAAGTGGCCAGGCCGAAGTCCACATCCAGTTCTTTTATGACACCTTGTACCATTTCTTTTACTGTTTCCTCACTTACGGCACCCCAGGTAGCCAGGGTGTTATGTTGTACGCCCAATACGTTTTCTTTTACTTCATTGGCATAGCTGACAACACTACCTTTAAAATAAGCGGAAGAGCCGGCAATACTGGTAATTAAATGAGCAATATAGCCGCCGGTACAGCTTTCTGCTGTAGCCATGGTTTTACTTTTTGCCTGCAGGAGTTGCCCAATCACCACTTCCAGACTTTCGTCTTTATTAGTAACAAGAAATTCCTTTACCAGATCCTGTAGTTTTTCAAAATAAGGCAGTAACTTTTTTTCTACTTCATACTGCTGATGACCCTGGGCTGTTAACCGCAGTTTTACCATTCCATAATTGGGCAGGTAAGCGAGTTTGATCGATGGTGGGAGAACTGCCTCAAAATCTTTGAGTAATTCGGCCAGCATTGACTCTCCCTGTCCAAAAGTAAAAGCGGTTCGGTGAACAATGGCCAGCAGATCGAATTTGTTCAATAATCTTGGGATTACTTCTTTAAGGATCAATCCTTTCATTTCATGGGGAACACCCGGTAGAGAGATATAAACAGCCCCGCCGTCGCCCGCAGGGGGCCCGAACCACATCCCCGGCGCCGTTCCCCTTTCATTTGGCAGTACCGTACATACATCCGGAACTTCAGCTTGTTTCAGGTTTCGTTCCAGCATCGGTCCGGTACGACGGAATACTTTCTCAAATAAATATTTTACATTAGCCAGCACTTCTTCATTTACTACCAGCTTGCCCCCAAAATAGTTACACAGCAAAGGCTTGGTGATATCATCGGCAGTTGGTCCCAGGCCACCGGTAATTATAACAATAGCTGATTGTTTTCCTTCTTCATCCAGGGCTTTCCAGATATCGTCATATACATCGCCGACTGCAACCCGGCGTCTCACCCATACCCCTATCTTATTTAATTCCTGTGCAATAAAAGCGCTGTTGGTATCAATCGTCTGGCCGATCAGTAGTTCGTCGCCGATGGTGATGATGGAAGCGTTGATTTGTTTCAAGTGAAATGGTTGAGGTTAAAGTTTTATTATTCGTCAATGTGCACATCTTCATAGACATCTTTCAGGGAAAGGGAGAGGCCAATTGTAGTGATTACAAAGCTGTCAGAGAGTTGTTTGAATTCTGTGAGCAGCCAACTATTATCATCCTGCCGTGTATAGATTTCTACGCTAATAGAAAGAGAATCTATTGTAATGTATTCTTTCAAAGCGGCGATGCTTCTGTAGAAATGAAATTTTGTCCCCCGGTCATAATCCGTAGTTGATTTTGATAACACTTCAATTAATACCGATGGATTGATCGCTATATCTTTTTCTTCATCGTCTGTTTCAGGCTTTCCGCAAATAATGGAAAGATCCGGGTAGGTATATAAAGTAATTTCTGGTATATGGATACGCAAATCACTTCCAAACATATCACAGGGTTTACCTTTCAGAAAAGGCAGTACCAGTGTGTTTATATTTTTGACGATCAGGTTATGTTCCCAGGATGCCCCTGACATTGCAAATACCCCTCCTTTATAATACTCATGCTTTTCCTGAGAAGCCCTTTCCATTGCCAGGTAGTCTTCGGGGGAAACATAGTTGAACTTCGCCTCCGGTTCTTTAACTTCATTTTCCATATTCCAAATTTAATTCTTTTTAGTTTTAGGGCATAATCGTTTTTAAGTATGAAGAAATTTCTTTTAGTTACCGGATGTTGCATATTGATTACTGGTGCTTACGGTCAAACCGTCTCTCAAAAACTGCAAAAAGCCTTCCAGCTTTTTGAGAACGACAGCCAGTTGAAGCATGCTATCAGTTCTCTCTGCGTGATAGACGCAAAAACCGGGCAGGTAGTGTTTGATAAAAATGCACAGGTTGGGTTAGCGCCGGCTTCTACACAAAAAATTATTACCAGCGTTACGGCTTTTGAGTTGTTGGGAAAGGATTATCGGTATAAAACTGAGTTTGGATACCAGGGAACTATTACAAACCGAAAACTGAAGGGAAGAATTTATGTATTGGGTAGCGGTGATCCCACTTTGGGCAGTTGGCGATATGAAAGCACCAAAGAGATGGAGTTTACAAAAAGAATTGTCAAAGCTATCCAGGGTTTAAAGATAGATACGGCGGATTATGTCATGTTTGTTGAGGATAGAAAATTTGAAACCAGTAATATTCCGGATGGCTGGATATGGCAGGACATCGGTAATTATTACGGAGCAGGTGCCGGTGCACTAAACTGGCGGGAGAACCAATATGAAGTTATTCTGAAGTCGGGTAATACAATCGGCGATAACGTTGAGATTGCAGCTATAAGACCATATAATTATTTTACACATGAGATAGAATCAAAAGTATCCGCCGCAGCAAAAGGAAGCGGTGATAATGCTTATATCTATATGCCATTGGGTAATTTGCCAGCTTTTATAAAGGGCACGATCCCTATCAACGAAAAAAGGTTTATTATTTCCGGGGCCATTCCGAACCCGGCTTATGAATTTCAAAACAGGATGATGGATACAATAAAGAAAGCTGGTATTTTCATTAAATATGATAGTTTTCCGATGTTTAATATTGCAGATGATTACCCTGCTGTTTACTCGTATAAAGGGACCGTTTTTTACACAGCGTATTCACCCACCCTCGATTCCATTATCTACTGGTTCAATAAAAAGAGTATCAATTTATATGGCGAAGCTTTAATCAAAACTTTCGCTTACGAAAAACAGGGGTTTGGTTCCACCGACAGCGGTGTAGCTATTGTAAAAAAATTCTGGAAAGAGAAAGGGCTCGACCCGGATGAATTAAATATGTACGATGGATCGGGCTTGTCTCCGATGAATCGGGTTACTACCCATGCACAGGTAGAGATTTTGAAATATGCTAAAACCAAAGATTGGTATCCTTCATTCTACAATGCCCTGCCGGAATATAATGGGATGCGTATGAAAAGCGGTACGATCGGTGATGTAAAAGGGTTTTGCGGCTATCATAAAGCAAAAGATGGGAAAGAATATATTTTCTCTTTCCTGGTGAATAACTATAGCGGTAAAACCTCCGGGGTAGTCAGTAAGATGTATAAGGTACTGGATGAACTGAAGTAGGGGCTGGATACGGGATGCCAGCTGTTAGGTACTTGATAATTGTGAGAAGGGTAAAGAAAATAACTTACTTTGATGCGTAGAAGAATAAAAAATAAACCATAAACAAAAAACTTTCTACTATGTCTGAACAAAACTATAAGAACCATATTCAACTCGTTCCAATATGGCATTATATTACTTCTCTACTCCTCTTAGCATTCCTGATCGGGAGCATTGTTAATCTTTGGTATGCTGATGCGCACACCCATTATTCAGCAGCTTTGCTCACTGTTGCTGGCCTCCTTCTAATTATTTTTTACTGGTATATCCGGGCTTTTGCCTTAAAGGCACAGGACAGGGCCATTCGGGCCGAAGAAAATTTTCGCCATTTTATCCTGACCGGTAAACCTTTTGATAAACAGATCCGGATAAGCCAGATCATTGCTCTTCGGTTTGCCAGCGATGAAGAAATGCCAGCTCTTGCTATCAAGGCTGTGGATGAAAAATTAACTCAAAAACAGATCAAACAGGCTATTCAAAAATGGAGAGCAGATCATAACCGGGTTTAGTTTTTTATTTCAAGATATCAATCGTTTTTGTCAGGAAAAAGTACCGCACTTTTATAGTGGCGAAAGTTTTGCCTGATGGTATTTTTATTTGGGTCAATATCCAAACCGGCTGAGAATGGCCTGGTACATTTCAAGGAACCAGGGAGCCGCAAAAGCACCCACCCAAAGCAGGATAATAAATATTTTTCCAATAACCGAGAGGTCTTGTATCAGGTGCCGGTGCAGCAGGCTTTGGATGGTGGTCATTAATTTTTCTTCTTTCGTATCATATTCATATGGCGGGGCAGGTGGCACATCTTTAAAGGAAGGATGTTCTTCGATAATGATATTCCGCATCTTCCAATAATCTTCATCGGGAAGGTCTTCATAGGATTTGTCCATATCAATACCACTAATATGGATCTTTTTCTCTAAGGATTTTAACCTGGAATCGCCAAACATCCGGAGGATCATCATTAGCGGGAAAAGAAGCAGAGGATAAAAAGGCCGGGAACCTCCGTACAACGCAAACCAGACCATAAAACCAATAGAAAGAAAAACAAAGATTTTACTCACCCAGCTTTCCTCGTCCAGGAAAACCCTGTTGAGCAACTGTCCCCCATCAAGGGGATACACGGGCAAAAGATTAATGAGATTTAATAAGATAAAGGATATGGCAATCGTATAAAAAGATAAGCCCGCGAAAGAAAGTGTCATATCGGTTTTAAATAAAAGATAAAACCCGATACCAATGATAATACCCGGCAAGGGGCCGGCCAGCAGGATAATGGCAGATTCTTTTTGCGATACTTCCCTTTTACTTCCTGACACATAGGCACCGAGCAGGGGAATAAAAAAAATACCCAGGTCTTTGTACCGGAAAAATTTCATAGCAAAAAAATGACCCAGTTCATGGATGATCACAATGGCCGTGATCAGCAGCAATATTTTGTAGCTTGGAAAAATATAATAACCCAGCACAAGGTAGGCGGCCAGGCTCATAAAAGAGCGGAGCCATATATTGGAGGATTGTTCTGGTTTTTCATACTTGGGAGGGAATACGATTGCCTGTTCTACAAAAGCGATTTGTTCTTCGGGGTTCGATGCGGGCATGGGTTCGTCAAAATTCTCCATCGGGTAAAATTAATCAGAATTTATTAGTGATATTATCAGCCAGTGCGGAATCAGCTAAAATAAGGTTGTAGTTTTTCCAGCAGTTGTTCCGGCATTGTTGTTCGTTTCATTCCATTGGCTTCCATAAAGTAGAGAATGATCTTTCCCACGGCGAGCAATTTTTCTTTTTCATTGAAGACTTCGTGGTAAAATTCTATTTTATGGTGCACTGGTAATTCTTTTAGTACGGTCTTTACCGTCAGCAGGTCATCATATTTTGCCGGGCGGAGGTAGCGGCAATGTACATCAATTACCAGCATGATCACTCCCATTTTTTCCATGTCGGCATACGTAAATCCCAGTTCACGGATAGACTCTGCTCTGGCTGATTCGAAATAAGGAAAGAAATTTCCATGGTAGACCACACCCATCTGGTCGGTTTCTGCATAGCGAACTCTTACTAAGGTACTGGTCGTAAACATTTTTATGTGTTTTCAGGGTCAGATTCAAAACTTAGTTCATCAACTTCTTTATTGCGTATGAACCAACCAGCTATTTCCCTTGAGAAGAAAATAATCACCAACGCAATAAGTAACTGTATGGCAGATAGCTTAAACTGATGCCACCCGAAAGGGTCAGCAGTATTTCCGTCCATGTTCCGTTTGCCAATCCCTTCTTTAAAACTCTCAAATAAGTACAGAATTATACCAGGGATAGTAGTAATTATTGTTACTAAACAAATCCCGATCAAAATTACTTGTAACAAGGCTTTTTTACCAATGCGAATAGCGATTGTTTCCTCTCCACCCTGACCATGAAGATAAGTAGCCAGTTGCCCGCTCCTTTTAATAAGAAGGACAAAACAAACAGCATAAATCACAATCATAAACACGGTTGGAAGCAATACTTCGAAAATATCGCCACCCATACCCTGAAGGCTATAAAATATCTGGACCAGGGCTGTAAATATTCCTTCAAAAAATTTATAACCGAAAATAAGCGCAATGGTGATGATGCCCCATTCGATAAGCTGTACTCTTTTCATGAAAGGGAAGATAGTAACTATTTCCCGATCAGCTTGTCTATACTGATCTTTCCCGGCCCGGCAAAAAGCAAAACGATATAACCGAAGAGGTAAAGGGCTGCATGTTCCCCATCACCAAATACCTGGCCTTTGTGGGCAATAAAGAGGGCGACGGACATAGCGATGATGAGCGGGATTGTAGATAGTCTTGTCATAAGTCCGATTACAATAAATACAGCACAGAAGAATTCCGCAAAAATGGTCAGGCTCATAGAGGCAGGCCCGCCGATACCAAAAGGATCGGAGAAGCCGGATGATTTGGCAGCAAAATTCATGAGTTTTTGAAAGCCGTGCTGGATCATTAATCCACCCAGGGAAAGACGGAGAAGCAGTAAAGAAAAAGAAATGGAATTGTCGGAATAGCGAGTACTAAAAAGTTTTTTCATTGGGATTTTTTTTTCAGGCTGTAATAATAAAGAAAAGTGGTGTGTAAGAAGCTCTGTTTGAGTTTTGTAATTTTCGAGTTGGGGAATAATAATTTATTTGCTATTTTTTTTTAATTGGACGAAAATTATCAGAGGTGGCCTCGTAACTCGTAGCTCCCGACTCGCCACTTACCATAAAACAACCAAGAAAATGTTAAACATTTCAAGATAAAGGACTTATCCACACCTGTTTGGAATGATGTTTGGTCTACCCTGAAATAATTTGAATATTCGCAACGTTAAGAAATTTATCCCGGTGCAAATCGGGACCATCGGTTTAAAGGACAAATTCAATGAAGAATCAAAGTTTTCTCATCATAGCCACTTTGCTTAGCATCTCCGTCTTTTCCCAACAGACCCGTTTTTATACAGACCCAGAGTCGGCCTTCAAAGAAGCGAAGGAATATTTTCAGAAAGACCAATTTAGTCTGGCTTATCCGCTATTTAAAGAATTGAAGCAATCGGTTCGGGAAACGGATAAGGTCAATACGACTATCACCGTTCAGGAGATCAACTATTATACGACGGTTTGTGCATTGAAACAGGGAGAGGGCAGGGCCGAGCAGGAAGCACAGGAGTATATTGACGTGGAAAAAAATACAGCCCGTACACAAATGATGAGTTACCATTTGGGCGAATATTATTTCCGGCAGCAAAAATTCCCTGAAGCCGTTCAGCTATACGAACAGGCCAATATTGCCAATCTCAGTAACAGGGAAATTGCTGATATGACCTATCACAAGGGTTATTCGTATTTCACCTTGCAGCGGTTTGCAGAAGCCAAGCCTTTATTCAATAGTATCCGGTTGATGAAAGATGATGCGAATTACATGGACGCCAACTACTATTATGGCTTCCTGGCATTCCGGGACGGCCAATATGGCGAAGCGATGGATGCATTTAAGATCGTAGAGAATGAAAAAAACTACGGTACTGTTGTTCCTTATTATATCGCCCAGATATATTACATACAGGGAAAAAAGGATGAAGCTATTACGTATATCCAGCAAAAGCTCCAATCTGGCAGCAGCTCGCAATATTATGACCTGGAATTAAAACAGCTGATCGGTCATGCCTATTTTGAAAAAAAGGAATATGCCAAAGCATTACCCTACCTCGAAGATTATGTGAGCCGTTCCAAAAAAGTTCGCCGTGAAGATCTGTATGAGTTGTCTTACTGTTATTACCAGGCGAATAAACTCAGCAAAGCGATTGATGGCTTTAAACAATTAAGTGGGAAAGATGACTCATTGAGCCAGCATGCCATGTATTTACTGGGTGATTCCTATTTAAAAACAGGGCAAAAAGCCAATGCCAGAAATGCGTTCCTGTTTTGCTCCTCCAACAGCAGTAATGCAGAACAAAAAGAAATTTCCAAATACCAGTATGCCAAGCTTTCGTATGAATTAGGGTACCAGGACGAAGCCCTGAATAGCCTGAGTTCGTTCCTGGCTGATTACCCCGGTTCTACTTATAATGCAGAAGCCCGGGAGCTGATGATCGATGTACTGGCCAATACTAATAATTTTAAAGATGCACAGGCATTGCTGGAAGGGCTGACTAAACCATCCGAAAACGCCAAGCGGCTTTATCCAAGAATTTTATACGGTCGCGCCACGGAATTGATCAATGATGGCCGGTTGGCAGAAGCAGATGCTTTGTTAGATAAAGCATTGGCAGATCCCAATAATAGTTTTGTGTTGCCCTTGCTTAATTTCTGGAAAGGAGAGCTCGCTTACCGCAATAACAAACTGGATGATGCTATTAAATTTTATCATGCATATGTGAATGCCGGTTCTCCCGCCAGCGGTGAGGCCAATATTAATAATGCCCGTTATAATTTGGGGTATGCTTATCTGCGGAAGGAAAATTATCCGGTAGCGCTTACTTATTTTGAACCTTTTTCAAGGAACCCCACACTCAGTTCCAATTCTTTTACACAGGATGCTTATATCCGCACCGCCGATACTTATTATATGCAACGGGATTATGCCAGGGCTAAGACCATGTATGATAATGTTATAAAACTGTCCTGGCCGGCAGAAGACTACGCTACTTTTCAAAACGCCATGCTGGCCGGTGTAAAAAATCCGAAGGATAAGATTACCCTCATGAACACGATGATCCGGAAGTTTCCCGAATCGTCATTGGTAACAGATGCGAACATGGAAATTGCCAACACCTATATGAGCGATGAGAAATTTGCTGAGGCCATTCCTTATTTAAATACGGTAACTAAAACTAGCGGCAATACCAGTTTGGTACCCCAGGCCTTTTTAAAAATGGGAACGGCTTATTATAATCTTAATAATAATGCAGAAGCTTTAAAGCAGTTTAAGATATTGATTGACAAATACCCGAGCTCTCCTGAAGCAGAAGATGCCCTGGATAATGTAAAGACCATTTACATTGAAGATGGCAAACCCGATGAATATGCTTCTTTTATGCGGGATGCGGGCCGTCCCTTAAGTGTAAGCACAGAAGATTCGCTGACCTGGGCAGCGGCAGAAAAGCAATATGATGACCAGAAGATGAATGAGGCGTTGGCTGGCTTTACCAGTTACCTGCAAAAATTCCCCAACGGCGTGTATGCGCTGGAAGCTCATTTCAACCGAGCCGAAATATATAATGCAAGAAAGGACTGGAACAATGCCCTCGTGGATTATGATGCTGTAGCGGTGAATGCACCTAACCAGTTTGCCGAAAGAGCAGTACTCACTGCAGCCAGGATCAATTTCTTTGAGCTGAAAAATTATGCAAAGGCAGAAAACTATTATATCCAATTGAAACAGATCACGGCCAGCCAGGAAAATAAACTGGAAGCCATGCGGGGCTTGTTGCGTTGCCAGTACCAGCAGCAGAAATGGTCAGAAGCAGTGGAAAATGCAAAAGAACTGACAGAAGCTAAAGGCAGCAGTGCAGATGATAAAACACTTGCGAATATGGCAATCGCCAAATCCTACCAGGTGGGCGGGCAATATGACCTTGCCATCACCAATTTTAAATCGGTGGTACAATTGAATAAGGCAGCCTTAGCGGCTGAAGCCCGGTATGAAATTGCCAATTGCTGGTTACAGGTTAATAAATTGGCTGAAGCGGAGAAAGCAGCTTTTGAAACGATTAACAAATCAGGCTCCTATGATTTCTGGATCACGAAGGCATACATCTTACTTGGCGATGTTTATTTCCGGCAAAAAGATTATTTCAATGCCAAAGCAACTTTCCAGAGTGTGGTGGACAATACGATCAATGCAGAGCTAAAAAGCGAAGCACAAACCAAACTAGGCCAGGTAACAGACGAGGAAAGTAAATCAAGTAAAGTAGGTAATTAAGTGCAGGGAGGGGTAAAATAAAAGCGGATATAAAAATGAATTGTAAAATGGTAACACAACGTATATACAAATTATTTCTCCTAGGGGTTGGGATATTTTCTTTTGGCATTTCTCATGCGCAAAAAGATACCACCAAAAAAGGCGGTATTGATATCGTATCCAGTTTCAAGCCAGCGCTTCGTGAAGCCGCCAAGATCAATTTCAATGCTTCACCACCAACACCCGATACAACGAAAGCGAAGTTGACCTATACTATCCCCAACCAGAATTTATTATTTGCCTACCAACCGGGTTCCCTGAAGCCATTAGCAATGGATATTGATTCGGTGGCCAGGTTTAATAACAGCAGTTATATCAAAGCCGGGTTTGGTAGTTTACGAACTCCATTTATACAGGCAGGTATTTCGTTTGGTGATGGTAAAACAGCCGGCCTCAATATTTTTGCCAAACATGTTGGCTCCGATGGTAAGCGGGATTTTCAGAAGTTTACTACTACGGATATTAAGTTAGCCGGTTTCTTTAAATCGGGAAATAACCTGGAATGGGATGCCAGTATCGGGATGAAGCAGCATAAGGCTTATAAATATGGGTACGAGCCACAAACACTTGTATTTAATATTGATTCCCTGAAACAAAATTTTCAAACTATCAGTGCAAGGGTAGCCGTACATAATATTAATAAAACAGAATTTGGACTGACCTACTGGCCGGAAGTTAAGATCGATGTGTTTAGTGATAATCTTAAAAATTCTGAAAGCAATACGGTGCTGAACCTGCCTTTACAAAAAACATTGGGTAAGGAGTGGGCTGTTAACCTGGGTATCACGTTTGACCTGACCCGTCTTTCTCCAACCAATAAGTCAGCCCTGAATAATACGATGTATTATATTTCACCATCGGTATTATATAAAACACAAAAAATAAATGTGCAGGCAGGTATACGTCCATCCTGGGATAATAAGACCTTCAAGATGTTTCCCAATGTGCTGGCTGATATTACGACTCAGGATAAACGATTCACCTTCCAGGCTGGCTGGACCGGTTATATCCGGAAAACAACCTATCAATACCTGGCTTCTCAAAATCCCTGGTTATGGTTGCCTTCTTCATTCAAGAATACCTGGATCGAAGAACGCTTTGCTGGTTTCAAAGGTTCTGTGGGTGATCATTTCAGCTATGCAGCAAAAGTTGGATTCAACAAACTCAATAATCAGCCCCTGTTTCTTAATGATGCAACGACTGGATTGGGTGGCAAATCTTTTCGGGTAGTAAACGAAAGAGAAATCAAAGTGACGAATTTTGGTGGTGAACTTGGCTTCGCTATTCATGAAAAATTCTCACTGATTACCGGCCTCACTTTTAACCAGTTTTCCGGGTTAAAAGACAATGCCAAAGCATGGGGATTGACACCTTTGGAATTGAAAGCTGCCATGCGGATACAGATCATCAAAGATCTTTGGTTGAAAACAGACCTTTTTGCATGGTCAGGTGCTTTATACCAGAAAAAGGATGGCAGTTCCGAACGCCTCGCCGGGGCGACTGATCTGAATGCAGGTCTGGAATTCAAGATCACCAAAAACATCAATTTGTGGACACAGTTTAATAATATTTTCAATAAAGAATACCAGCGCTGGAATCAATACCCGGTTTATGGGTTCAACTTTGTGGGAGGAGTCGTATTTTCGTTCGACCAAAAGAACTGATGATGTACTACCAGCTGTATCAATATCTCATTCAACATAAAGAATTACCAGTGCCGGGCATCGGCACTTTTTTATTGGAAAGAAAGCCAGCGGAAATGGATTTTCCTAACCGCACCATACATCCGCCTTCGTATGCTGTGGCCTTACAACCGGCCAGCTATGTGCCAGGAAGGATTTTTTTTTCCTGGCTCGCGCAATCACTCGGTATTACAGACCGGGAAGCCATCTTTCGGTTCAATGATTTTGCTTTTGATATGAAAAGGCAGATCAGTGATGGTACGGTGATTAACTGGAATGGTGTAGGCACTTTGAACAGGGGATTGAGTGGTGATGTGAAGTTTACTGCAATAAGTTCAGCAGGCAATTTATTGTCACCTGTCACCGCCGAAAAAGTGATCCGGAAAAAAGCAGAGCACATGGTAAGGGTGGGAGAGGATCAGAAAACTTCGGCGGAGATGACCGAAATGCTGAACCAAACGGAAGAAAAGCGATCTTACTGGTGGGCTTTTCCACTGGCAGCAGGTTTGCTGGCCATTATGTTTATAGGGTGGTATTTTTCTGAGCATGGAGTTGATATGGCTGCTACTGCGAATAGGGAGAAATTGTCACCGACGGAAGCCGTTACAACCTATCAGCTACTTCCGTAAACCTAACCGCACATTGAAATTAAGACTTTCATAGTAGCAAATATTGCAAGGGGGAAGTTTTACCTGAAGTCTGTTTATCAATTTTCATTTTACTTTGCGCATCTCGTTGAGATCAGATCATATGCCCGGATCAATTCATTATACCCATTGTCCTGTTTGCGGTGCTGCTGTCACCCAACCGGTACTAACTGCTAAAGATCACACCGTGAGCGGTGAAAGCTTTGGTATTGTTGAGTGTGGTTCCTGTACAGTCCGGTTTACTCAGGATGTGCCGGATGCAAACGCTATTTCGCCTTATTATAAATCGGAGAATTATATTTCCCATACCAATACGTCAAAGGGGTTGATCAATCGCTTATACCAGTCTGTACGTAAGCGAACATTAAAACAAAAAAGAAGATTGATCGAAAAAGGAACGGGTATCAGCAAGGGAAGTTTACTGGATGTGGGCAGTGGTACCGGTGCATTTGCCAGCATCATGCAGCAGGCAGGCTGGCAGGTAACAGGCCTGGAGCCGGATGCGGATGCAAGAAAGCTGGGCAAAGAGGAATATCATATCGAACTGGCCGAAATCAGCCAGTTTTACCAGTTACCTGCTTCCACTTACGATGCGATAACGATGTGGCATGTACTGGAACATGTGCATGACCTGCAGGGGTATATCGCCAAACTAAAATCAGTACTGAAAGAGAACGGCCGCCTATTTATTGCGGTACCGAATTATACTTCTAAAGATGCGACGATCTATAAAGAGCATTGGGCTGCTTATGATGTGCCCCGTCACCTCTATCATTTTTCGCCGCAATCCATGAAAGTGCTGGTGGAAAAACATGGATTAAAGATTGTAGCGTATCAGGCAATGTGGTATGATAGCTTTTATGTATCCATGCTGAGCAGTAAATATAAAAATGGGAAGACCAATCTTGCAGGATCTTTCTTTAATGGTCTTCGGTCAAATGTAAAGGCTATCGGGGATGTGAAGCGGTGCAGTTCGGTAATTTATATTATCGGCAAATAAATGGATATTAAATTCCAGAATAGCTTCTACTGACTAAACTGCACTTCATATAACTCCGGCCACCATTTTCCGGTAATGTACATTTTCTTCGTGGCAGTATCATATGCTATTCCATTCGGCACTTCTGCATCATGATCAATTGCTTTTATCCGCTCCCACATACTGGTCAGGTCTGCTTTTGCCACAATCTGCCCGGAAGCAGGATCTATTTTAAATATATAGGGATACTGGTATTGATTGGCATATACAAAGCCGTTGATGTATTCCAGTTCGTTGAGATTAAAGGAAGGACTGCCCGATTCAGTTACGGTCTGTGTTTTTAATAATTTGAATGTAGCGGGATCATAGTAATGCAGGTCGCTGCCACCGGTACTCACGATCAGGTTTTTCCCATCATTCGTCAATCCCCAGCCTTCAATATCGACCGTGAATTCTTTTACTTTTTTAAAATCTTTCAGTGTATAGGCAAACACGGTTTTTTCTTTCCAGGTCAACTGGTATACAGTATCATTTAATATCGTAACACCTTCTCCAAAATATTTTTTGTCCAGGGCAATCTCCTGTTGCGACTGGCCGGTCTTCAGGTCAACCTTTTTCAGTTTGGAAAAACCATAGTTACCCGTCCCTTCATAGAGTTGCCCTTTATAGAACAGCAGGCCCTGCGTATAAGAAGAAGTATCATGCGGATAAGTAGTAATAATGGAATAGCTCATTATTTTCGGGGCATTCGGGTCGGGTTTGTTTTCGGCATCTTTGTTCTTACAGGCTGCAAATCCAGCCAGGGCAGCAATAAAAAATAATTTTTTCATGAACCGGGATTTATTTCAGACAAAAATAAGTAGCGGAAACGATTGTGGCTGTTAAAGCTTATACAAGCAACCGCCGGTATGGGAAAAATACGATACAAAAACTTATTGCCCAATTAATTAAATAGTTTACATTTATGGCAGATTAGAACTAATTGATCTATTCCACCCTTTCGAAATCGTATCCCAGGAAACACCTCATTAAGTACCCAATCTCCTCTTATTTTATTATTTCCAATTTCTATTGATGAGCTCATCGCAATGCTTTGTTGCTATGTCACGTACTTACAATTGGAAACTATGAGGAAGGGATTCATCATCACTTTTTTTACACTGGTATTGTGTTGGCAATTAGCTGGACAGGAGCGATGCTTATCTTCTTCATATTTACAGCAGGAGTTGCAATATGATCCGGCATTACAGGGAAGGATCAATGCCATCGAAACATTCATTAAACAACAGATAGCAGACCGGCTGGCTAGCCGAACGGAGACGAATATCATCATTAAGATACCGGTCGTGGTACATATACTTTATCATACACAGGCTGAAAAGATAAGTGATGCACAGGTTGCCAGCCAGATCAATGCTCTCAATACTTATTTCAGGCGTCGTAATGCAGATACTACGAATGCTCCGGCTCATTTTCGGGCTCTCGGGGCAGATTGCGAGATCGAATTTCAACTGGCGATATCAGATCCCCGGAAAAGGTCCACGACTGGTATCGTTCGCAAATACACTCCTATAGTTAAGTGGAAGGCGGATGACCAGGTGAAGTTTTCTTCTTCTATGGGTGATGATGCCTGGGACCCTAAAAGCTACCTGAATATTTGGGTGTGCAACCTTGACAAGTTTGCCGGTTATGCTACCATGCCAGGCGGCGAGCTGAATAAGGACGGCCTGGTTATTTCGTATACTGCTTTCGGAACAACCGGCACAGGGGGTTATAATTTGGGAAAAACAGCCGTACATGAAGTGGGGCACTGGCTCAACCTAAAGCATCTCTGGGGTGATGAGAATTGTGGGGATGACGGCGTGAGCGATACGCCAAAGCAGGCCAGTTATACGGTTGGCTGCCCTTCTACCACACGTGTTACCTGTGGTAACGGACCTTATGGGGATATGTACATGAACTATATGGATTTCACCAACGATGGATGTACGAACCTGTTTACGGAAGGCCAGAAAGCCCGGATGAGGGCTTTGTTTTCAGATGGTGGCAGCCGAAATTCTCTGCTTTTATCGAAAGGATTAAGTACGCCGCTAATCTTTGAATCGCCGTTGCCCGAGGAAGATCCTAAGTGGTTACAGCCCAAAATGTACCCTAACCCAGCCACAAACTTCCTAAACCTTGATTTAAATTGTGATGAAAGGTGGGTGGGTAAAACTATTTTTGTGACTAATATGCAGGGGCAAACTGTTATGAATGTGATGATTACGTCAAAAAACATGCAAATAGATATTAGCAGGCTCCAATCAGGTATTTATTTCCTTGCAGCGAAAAAGGATGATGGGGAGTCTATGAAGCAGAGATTTATGAAGTTATAAGGTCGCAACCACAATTTATACTAACGGCAAGCAAGGCCTCCCGATATTTTCGGG
>JAWXCO010000198.1:0-38234 GCA_034408705.1 Bacteroidota bacterium | reverse complement strand
TGGCTTTTTAATGATGTGGTGCAGCGAATGATGAATCAAATACCACATCCTTACAAATATCTAAAAGCACTTTGCGTATATTCTACCTAATCCTATAAATTTATAAACCTCTGCTGGCAATGTCCCGGCCAGCAATGTTTCTAAAGGGAAGGAAAATAAAGGCCGGACTCGCCGTGACCTAGTAAGAATTTATAAATTGTTGTATGCCTGTAAATCAACTAATAATTGAAACCGCTGTTGTTTTTTCGACTTCACTTGTTACAAACGGAAGCCATTCATAGAAATAACCGACAGTAACGATTTAATCTACTATTGATTTGACCACCCAACGAAATCGTTGGGTAATTAAGCGATGTCTTTAAAAAGTTGCTGACAAAAATAAAAACGGCGAGTCCGGCCTTTAGCCTCATTTATAATACAATACTGCTGGCCGGGACATCGTCTGGTAAGTGGTATATTGGGGAGACTCGTTGAGGAAGAACATTTTTTCTTTCAATGATCTCTTCCACTTTTTTCTTGACAAAAAAGTGGAGCAAAAAGTCAAGACGGGTCAATATGCCATACCCTGATCTTGTGAAAGGCATTCTATGACCCGTCGTCCGGACAGCATGAAAATGCAGGGGGCCAAAGTCCAGGCCTCTACTGCGTGCTAATCGCAGACCCAGGAAGCGCTGTTCCGGCTCTTGGTAGTATACGTTCTGATAGAAGGAGTACGTCGTCGCCGGTCCGCAGGACTCTGTGAGAAAGGCGCATGAAAAGTCCTTATGTGAAAATGTTTTTTGATCGTAATTAAATTTTTTCCCATTTCCCACTCGCCAAACCCCACTCGCCGAACCCTTTTTTTACAAAAGTGATGCTATGACCCGTATCTGGAAAAGCATGTAGTTGTAAATGCCCAGGTGGAAGTTAGAAACAACGAGTCCGGCCTTTAGACTCATTTATAAAACAATACTGCTGGCCGGGACATCGGCTGGGGAGTGGTATATTCGGGAGACTCATCGGGGAAGACATTAGTACCATCCGCTAAAAACCAGCTTCGCATCAGAAGTAGAAACAGGATAAAACTCGCAGCTTTTCCCCGCCCTGGTAGCATATTCATAAACACGATCAAACTCCCAGGTTTGGTATTCGGTATATTCCCGGCCCCCCATTACCAGGGTACGCTTCAGGTGGACCAACATTTCGATTTTATACGGATAGACAAACTGGCCCTTGTATTTTTTATCATCGTAACCATTTTGCGCTTTGAAGGAGGTAAAATCAACGTAGATATAGGGATAATCTATATACTGGCTGGCCATCTGGAACCGGATATTCCTTTTTAGATAAACTTCTGAAGGTTTGCATTTAAACAGCTTGAGCGTATTCGTACGCTTTTCGTAGATAATGCGAGTTCCCGGGCTATTCTTATTCAGTACCTGTTTGTTTACAACCGGCCTTATCCATTTTTCCGGATCCTTAGAAGGGATGGTCATTTTATTACCATCAGAAAGTTTTACAGTATACTTCTTCCCTGCGGAATCGAAATCTACAACGCTTGCCTGCTTCCAACCACTAACCAGCGAATCCGATAATAAAGGCTCCACTTCCACCAGGTCATTTTTTTTAAATATTTGTGAGGACACGGTAAGGGTGAAGAGAATGGCCAGCAAAAAAAGAAATGATTGTTTCATGCTTCTTATTATTTATTCAATAAATATAAATAAAAGTAAAAGGGCCATACTATCGAAGTATGACCCTTTCGCCTTATAGCTGCTCCTGCTGCTGGACTTGAACCAGCGACCCTCTGATTAACAGTCAGATGCTCTAACCAACTGAGCTAAGCAGGAATCTATGTTTCAGCTTTTTAACGCTGTCTGAACCAGCGACCCTCCCGATTTTCATCGGGATGCTCTAACCAACTGAGCTAAGCAGGAATATGTTGTAAAACTATCTTTTTCAACAGCTTGCCCCTTTGTTTGTGCTGTAAAGGCGCAAACGGGGTTGCAAAAATAGGGATTTTAGGTTTTGAACAAGGTATTAACAGCCCTTTTTACCGGAAAATATTCCAGCTATTGCCTGTTTCTTCCCCGTCCGAACCGGCACGGGCGGGCATTCCTACAAAAACCCCGTCCTCCCGCAGCTCCACCGGCCAGTGCTTCAGGTAATAGCCCTCCCCGCTTACATTCCGCCCATTCTGCATGCTATACTTATACTGGTGCAATGGACAGACCACATTGCCCAGCGCATCAATATATCCATCAGCCAGGAACCCACCTGCATGCGGACAGGTATAGGCAAACGCAAATGTCATACCCTGGTATTGGCCAATACAGATCTTTTTGCCTTTTAATTCTGCTACCGCAATATGGTTAGCAGCGAAGGCTAACTCGTTGAGATGGTCAGCGATTTTGTTCCAGGTGTATTTTTTTTCTGTCATAATTTTTTTTGCCACAGGATGGGGGCTACGCAGTTTTTGGTTTAGCCACAACTTGTCCCGCATTCGGCGGGAGAAGAACACAGATGAACACAGTTTTTTTCTGCCTGCGGCACAAGAAGTGGCCACATCTTGTCCCGCATTCGGCGGGAAATTCACATCAATTTTCACGAATTGAAACCCCTTCGTGTGAGTTCGTGAAAATTCGTGGCTAAAATTAAAAAATTGCGTAGCAATCAATCTGCCTGCCGTGCTCCGCAGAGTTTTCAGGGTAAGGTTGTCGAACCTTAATAACGCCACTTCGACAAGCTCAGGGTCTTCCTGTATTTTAAGCTTTGTTAATCTGTGTAATCTCACCTTCAGACAGGAAAAGTTGTAGCTATACGCTTAATATAAATTCTCGGACTTGTACGGATACCTCACCCTGTACAACTCCCGTACTTTCTCCAATATCGTTTTACGCAGCGATTCAATATTGGTTTTCTCCAGCGCCGATACAAAAACAGCATTGCCATTGGTCTCATTATTCCAGCGATCCCGCAGGTCCTGAAGTATTTCCTGCTTGGTTCCTTCTTCCAGCCATTCATCAAAGGTTTGATTTTCGTAGAGATCCATTTTATTAAAGATGGTCACCGTTGGCTTCTCAAAGGCATTCAACTCCTGCAACGTTTTATTGACCACACCCAATTGCTCTTCATAAGCCGGGTGGGAGATATCCACCACATGCAACAATATATCGGCCTCCCGTACTTCGTCCAGTGTGCTTTTAAAACTTTCTACCAAATGATGCGGTAGCTTACGGATGAAACCAACCGTATCGCTTAATAAAAAAGGAGTGGCATCAAACACCACTTTACCGGTGGTGGTATCGAGGGTGGCAAATAATTTATTTTCTGCAAACACTTCTCTTTTGCTCAGCAGATTCATGATGGTGGATTTACCCACATTGGTATAGCCCACTAAAGCGACCCTGATAAATTCACCCCGGTCTTTTCGTTGCGTGGCAGCCTGCTTGTCAATTTCGGCTAATCGTTTCCGTAACAACGAGATTTTATCCCGCACAATACGCCGGTCTGTCTCAATCTCCGTTTCACCCGGACCTCTTGTACCAATACCACCTCCCAAACGCTCCAGGTGTTTCCACATACCACGGAGCCGTGGTAATATATATTGGTATTGCGCCAGCTCCACCTGTGCCCTGGCCTGTGCAGTCTTGGCCCGACGGGCAAAAATGTCAAGGATCAGGTCACTTCGGTCGATCACTTTTACATTGACCTCTTTTTCAATATTATTGATCTGCGCCCCGGTTAGCTCATCATCAAAGATGACTATACGGATATCCTTCCCCTTTACATAGTCAGCGATCTCAGCAAGCTTTCCCTTGCCGACAAATGTACGGCTGTCGGGATGCTGGACTTTCTGAGTAAACCGCTTTACAGTAATCGCCCCCGCCGTTTCGGCGAGGAAGGCCAGCTCATCGAGGTATTCGAGTACCTGTTGCTCGGTTTGTTCTTTTTGTACCAAACCCACCAGCACGGCTTTTTCTTCCTGCTGTATAATATTTTTCTTATCGATCATAGTTGTTGTCCCTGCTTCAAAAACAGTACCGGCAAAGATAAACAGGGATTAATTGTGACTGGCTGCTGTTATTGAGGCAAAATTATTTTTGGGGATTATTCTAATAGAAAAAGGATCTCACGGAACTGTTCCGTGAGATCCTTCCTGGTTTTTAGTTTCTTATTTACAAGCCGCTTAAGGTCAGACCAACGGAAAAAGGCCTTACCACCGGGCCAGAGCCATCCTTAAAGAGGGCCGTTATCTGGTAACTGCCAAACAGCGAGAAATGTCCTACGCCGACCCGGCCCATGACCGACAACCTGTTCTTATTGAAAAAACGTTTGCTGGCTTCCTTCATCACATAATCATTGATGGTGGTATTCGTTTTATTTTCCAGTTTTACATTCCGGGTATGTGCACTGATCAGGGTTCCTATTTTCACACCGATCGCCATTTTCAATCCTTTGCCGGTCAGTGGATCGGCTGAAAACCTGAACTCTATGGGTGCCTCTAAATATACCGTGGCCAGTTTTGTTTTTTTGAAATGGTTCGTATCCGACTGGTCCGTGAAATATATAGCCGGCACATTATCTTTAATACCCACATGTGTTTTGGCAAAAAGGATATGATCAGAAGCGATGCCCGGTCCAACAGCCATGCTCAGTTTGGGATTGGTTTTGAAAGGGAAATCAAACATGAAATAGACATTGAAGCTCTTGGATAAGCCGCTTGTATTGATGGTATCCGGCTGACCCGCCCATCCCGTATAACCCAGTTGCAACAGAAAATGATCGTTGGGCCGGTTACTCATATCAGGAATGTCTTTTTTCTTTTTCGGAACATCCTGCGCCAGCAAGGAAGTAGCCAACAGGGCACACACAGATAGCGATAAAAATTTCTTCATATATTTTTTGTAGTGGACAAATGTATTTTCATCCCGGTTAACAAAAGGTTAAAGAACCTTTTTTTCGAGGCAATAAAAAAAGCCCCGGAAAAAGCGGGGCATTTTGGTGGACCCAGTAGGGCACGATCCTACGACCCCCTGATTATGAGTCAGGTGCTCTAACCAACTGAGCTATGGGTCCGATTATTTTAAAAACAAAGGGCTGTTGTTTCGATCCTACGACCCTCCCGATTTTCATCGGGATGCTCTAACCAACTGAGCTATGGGTCCAAACCCGCACAGCGGGCAATTATTTAAAACCAAAGAACTAATTTATTTCACGCAAAGCCGCCAAGACGCTAAACTCCGAACCCACTCGCCACTCGCCAAACCCCAAACTACGAACTACGAACTCCGAACTCCGAAACGGGTTGCGAAAATAATGAAAAAGACCTGTTAATCAAACCCGTTTAAATTATAAACTATTCATTAGATTTACTTTGCTGACGACGATGCTTGAGAACGATTATATTAGAAGATTGCTTGCCGCTATTGCTTTGGACAACGACCAGGCCGCTTATAAGGAGCTATTTATCCTCCTCCACGGTCGCTTAAAGCAGTTTGCCTATGCCATGCTCAAATCCGGCGAGGAGGCCGAAGAGCTGGTTTCTGACCTTTTTATCCGGATCTGGCAGAAAAAAGACCAACTGCCCGCTATTGAAACCCCACTTTTATATTTTTATACCGCCGCCAAAAACCTGGCCATTACCCGGCTGAATAAACAAAAAAGACAGGCCAGCCTGACGGTAGACGACTACCTGGTGCATATGACCAGCATCTATTTTGATCCCGAGCAACTGATGATCACGGAAGAAATGGTGCGACAGATAAAAAAAGCCGTAAACGACCTGCCGCCCCGCTGCCGCCTCATCTTTAAAGTTATTAAAGAAGATGGGCTGAAATACAAGGAAGCAGCTTCCCTGCTCCACCTTTCTGTCAAAACGATCGAGGCACAAATGGCAATCGCTTTGCGCCGCATCGCCCATTGCATGCACTTTGAGGTCAAACCGATCCCCCAGCTCCATTTCACCGTAAAAAAATAGTTGGACCCCATTTAGGGGTAAAACTTACTCAGTAATGTCTTATAGTTAACTGCAACAAAGACTGAAACGGATGAGCCAGGAATTTTTTTGGGTACTGCTTTCTAAAAAATTATCAGGAGAAGCCTCTCCTGAGGAGCTCAAAGAGCTGGAGAACCTGATATTGGAACACCCCGAGTGGCAATACGCCATTCAAAACCTCCAGGATCTGTGGAAACATCAACCGCCCAAGAATGACCTGGAGGCTGAAGATGCCTATATGCTTCACCTGCACCGGATGACGGAGAAAAACGTTGCATTCGATGACCGGGCAGCCTTAACACCGGTGGTTAGCCTCAACAGCAGGATAAGAAGAAAATGGTATTGGGCCGCCGCGGCAGTACTCATTACTACCGGGCTTTTTGCTTTTGGCACATTATTCAATAGAAAAGATAAGAAGGCAATCGTAGTAATAAGTGAAATAAACGAAGTATCAACCAGGCAGGGATCTAAATCTAAAATACAATTACCCGATGGTTCTGTTGTTTGGCTCAATGCAGGCAGCAAGCTTACCTATAATAAAGATTATAATCAGCAATTGAGGGAGGTTACATTAAGCGGGGAAGGATATTTTGATATTATAAAAAATAAAGACAAACCATTTATTATTTATACATCCAATATTGATATAAAAGTGTTAGGTACTGCCTTTAATGTAAAGGCATATCCGGAAGACAAGCAAACGGAAACCAGTCTTATCCGGGGGAGCATTGAAGTAACTATAAAGAACAGGCCCAATAATAAAATCATCCTTTCACCAAATGAAAAGCTGGTCGTCTACAAAGAACCGGGAGAAAAGGGCAACACCCATTTAAAGGAGAAGGAGCTACCAGAGAAAATAGCTCTTGTTACCATTAAACAACTTTCTTATCAGAATAACGACAGCATAGCTGTAGAAGCAGCATGGATCCGGGACAGGCTGTCTTTTAAAAATGAGTTGTTTGCTGATGTTGCCAAAAAAATGGAAAGATGGTATGATGTAACCTTTGAATTTGAGAACAAGAGAAAAGAGAACTTGCTGATGTACGGCACCTTTACTACTGAAACAGTAGAGGAAGCTCTGGCAGCCCTTGAATTTTCTTTTGGGTTCAGGTATAAAATTGAGCATAAGAAAGTAACTATATATTAAATCGAATCAATGCAAAGCAAAACTTTTATTTATTATAACATTAAACACCTACTGATTCTTGTATAAAAAACGGGAAATGCATAAGCATTCCCCGTAGCGGTTTAACGCAGAGACCAGGTTGAATTGAGAAGCAAAACGGTATCTGAATTAATAACCTTCAAGTTTAAAAGTAATGAAAAAATATCTTTTTATTATTAAGGCTTCACCTACCCATAAAAGACTGTTTTTGATTATGAAATTGACCTTTATACTAACAGTATTTTGTTTCCTGAATGCTACTGCACGCATAAATGGGCAAACTTTATCGCTGGACCTGAAAGATGTGCAAATAAGCAAAGTACTCAATGCCATTGAAAAACAAAGCAACTATCGTTTTTTATACAACAGCAAACTCAAAGACCTCAACCAGAAAATTAACATCAATACAAGCAATGCAGAGATTAGTGAAGTATTGGACAGAATTTTTACCGGAACCAGTCTTTCCTACCGTAAACTGGATAATAACCTGATTGCAATCCGTTCTGCCAATAAAGATGAGCAGGACATAAAAGTTACCGGTAAGGTAACCAATGAAAACGGGGAACCCCTTTCCGGTGTTTCCATAACGGTTAAAGGGACAGGCCGGGGCACATCAACAGATAATAACGGATATTTTACCATAACGGTTCCCGAAAATGCTATCCTTGAAATTTCTATTATTGGATTTGCAACCCAGCAAATTTTGGTGAATAATGAGGTTTCTCTCAATATAAAAATGGTACAGGCACAACAACAGCTTGAGCAAGTAGTGATAGTTGGGTATGGTGCTTCTCGCAAAAGAGATCTTACAGGTTCTTCTGCTTCTATTAAAGGTTCGGATATAATAAATATTCCTGTCTTAACAGCTACGCAGGCCATTCAGGGAAAAGTTTCCGGTGTACAAATTATAAACAGCGGAGCTCCAGGCAGCACTCCCAATGTCAGGATCAGGGGCGTAGGATCTGTTTTGGGCGGAGCGGATCCTCTTTATGTTGTAGATGGTATTATAACAACCGATATAAGGAATATTAATGCTGCCGATATTCTCTCCATTGATATTTTAAAGGATGCTTCTTCGACTGCTATCTATGGTGCCCGGGCCGCTAATGGTGTAGTACTGATTACAACAAAAGCAGGCAGTATAACAAAATTTTCAATAAATTATAATGCACAGGCGGGGGTAAAAATGCTCACCCACAAAGTAGGAATGGCCGGACCGGGTTTATATGCAGCTTATTCAAATGAAGCAGCTGGAGCACCAGCAGTAACTTCGGGAGATGTTACAGGTTCAGCTTCCTGGTATGATGAAATAACAAGACCTGCCATTTTTAATAGCCATAACTTATCTCTCAGCGGAGGAAAAAATAAATACCGTTATTTCCTTTCACTCGGCTACCTGAATGAGAATGGAATATTAATTGACAACAATTATTCAAGATATACAGCCCGTTATAACCATGAATTTACAATAAGCCCCAAACTAAAAGTGGGAAATAATATCGGATTTTCACATTACAGCTCTGAAAATAAGCCGTATAGTTTATTTACAACCGCCTATATCGCTGCGCCAATTTTCAATGCCCTGAATGAAGATGGGAGCTTTGGCAATACGTCAAGCGGAGTAAGCAACGTTGGTAATCCTTATGCCACTTTAAAAACAACAAATGACCGGAGTTTTGGCAACCGTCTTCAAACCACTGTGTGGGGAGAATACAAAATTATTAAAGGACTTAGTTTCAAATCACAATTCGGAATTGACCTTGAACAGAATAATGGATGGAATTATACGCCGGCTTATAAAACCTTTTTACCAAACGGAGCAGAAGGTGCCCAGTATAATGATGATGCGGACCTTTCTTTTACGCGTGACAGTATTTATCAGTGGGTATGGGATAATTATCTGACGTATGATAAAAAGTTTTCAAAAGACCATGACCTCCGGATTACGTTGGGCCATACAGCAGAACGGCGGAACGGATGGGGTAACAGGGCAGTGATAAGCAATAAAAATATTCCGGATGATAAAAATTTCTGGGAACTTAATTTTAAAGATACCGCCAAAGGACAGCAAAATTTCAGAGATCCTATTGGTAGTTATTTCAGAAGGGAATCTTATTTCATAAGGGCCAACTATAAGTTTAAAGACAAGTACCTGCTAAACGCTACATTCCGCAGGGATGCTAACAGTAACTTTCCTGAAAACAAACGCTGGGGCAATTTCCCTTCAATTGGTATTGGATGGGTTATCAGCAGTGAAAAATTTATGGCTGAACAACATTTTTTTAATAACCTCAAATTAAGAGCCAGTTTCGGGTTAGTAGGGAATGATGCCATCCGGCCAGGTGCTTTTGATTTGCGGCCACAGGAAAGATTGTTTGCTTATTTTGGTACAAATCGTATAGACGGGGCTATCGTTACAGGTATTGCAGACCCTGATCTGCAGTGGGAAGTTGTACGGGAATTTGATGCAGGAGTAGAATTTTCTGTTTTAGATAATAAACTGAGCGGCGAAATAGATTTTTATAATAAAGTAGCGAAAGATGCACTTTTTACCGTTCCTTATGCATCGCTGGGTTTTGGAAATTCATTTCTTACTAATGCGGCGGAAATATCCAACACAGGATTGGAGTTTTCCCTGCAATGGAATAAAAAAGTAAATACCAAACTGAATTATACTATCAGGGGAAATATTACTTACAACAAAAATATAGTTAAGAATGTAGGAATTGGAAGAGCCCTGAACTTCGGCAGTTTAAATAATGGCTCCAGCGCCACACAGACATTGGTGGGACAACCAATTGGTTCATTTTGGGTGTATCGTACAGACGGAATATTTCAAAATAGCGGGGAAATAAATGCGTACCCGCATATTATTGGCGCAGTACCGGGAGATTTTAAAATTGTTGACAAAAACAATGACGGAATAATTGATAATCTTGACCGGGAGCATGTAGGCTCTTACCAGCCCAAAATATATTATGGACTCAGTAGCACTGTTAATTGGAAACAATTTGATTTTAGCATGGATATTGTTGGAGTTGCAGGTAATAAAGTTTATAATGGGAAAAAAGGCATCCGGTTTGGCAGTAATTATAATGTTGAATACGATGTGGCGAAAAACCGATGGATACCCGGAAGTAAAAATATTGAATATCCGGGTGCCAGCAATGTCACTCCTTACCCAACCGATTATTTTATTGAATCGGGTTCTTTTGTCAGGATTAATAATATCACTGCGGGGTATAATTTCCCCGTAGGAAATTTGTGGAAACGAATTGAAAGAATGAGAGTTTTCGCCAGTACACAAAATCCTTTCATTCTTACAAAATATACCGGCTTTACTCCTGAATTACCTGGTAACCAGAATGAAGCCGGTATCGAATTAAATATATACCCTATATCCGCCTCTTATTTAATAGGTGTCAATGTTCAATTTAAATGAGTAAGTATTTATGAAATACACATGTAATAAAATATTACTGGCTGCTTTGCTGGTCTCAATATTTGTTGTTGTGTCATGTGGTAAAAAATTTCTGGAAGAGCCTCCCAGAACCACAACAATAAATGATTTACTCAATAACCCACAGGATGGAGCACAACGGCTTATCGGCGCCGTCTATAATAAATTGTATGATTGGGAAACACATTCCTTCCCCTGGATAGGCATTTCAAGCATTTCATCAGATGATGCTGATAAAGGAAGCTCACCGGGTGACGGTGGTGGCGATAAATTAGAACTGGATGGCTGGCTGATATCACCAACGAACATTTCTTTTAATGAACTGTGGGAAGGAAATTTTGAAGGGATAGGCCGTGCCTGTTATGCTATTAAATTTTTGACAGGTATGAATTTACCACCTGTTGAAAAAGACAGGTATATCGGCGAAGCAAAATTTTTAAGAGCATATTTTAACTGGAACCTGGTAAGAACATTTGGAGGAGTGCCCAAAATAGATAAAGTGCTTACATCACAGGCAGATATTGAAATAGCCAGTGTGCGGGCATCCGCAGCAGAGATTTATGCTTTTATTGAAAGCGATCTTACTGATGCCGCAGTAAAACTTCCCACAATAATACCAATAGCAGAAAGGGGCCGGACATCAAAAGCAGCAGCCCAGGCTTTACTCGCCAAAGTATATTTATATCAGAACAAATGGGGACAATCAAAAACCATGTGTGATGCTTTGATCGGGTCGGGACAATTTTCATTACTACCCAATTATGCAATGATATGGCGGGAAGCCGGGGAATTTTCTTCCGAATCAATCTGGGAAGTAAATGCTATAGCTGATAATCCGCCCAAAGGGATACAACAATACACAGAGGTACAGGGAATGCGGGGTTCTGGCGCCGGTGATTTTGGATGGGGATTTAATGTACCCTCGCTGGATTTAGTAAATGCCTATGAACCCGGTGACCTGAGAAAAGCAGCCACTATTTTAGTTTCGGGTTCAACATTATGGGATGGATTTGTTACCAGCAATACCTTACCCAACCCTTACTATAATTACAAAGCCTATGTAAGCCGTACCGCTGAGACTTATTTTGACCGGGGGCAATCCAATAAAAATCTGAGAGTTAGCCGTTATGGTGAAATACTGCTGATAAAAGCAGAAGTAGAGAACGAACTGGGTAATATGACTCCGGCTCAGGCAGCCTTGAATCAAGTTAGAAACCGTGCAGGCTTACCGAATACCACTTCCAACACACAGCCATTGTTACGGGATGCGATCTGGAAGGAAAGAAGAGTGGAAATGGCTTTTGAGCATGACCGTATGTTTGATTTAAGAAGAACAGGAAGAGCTGCAGCGGTATTACAGGCTTTGGGCAAACCCTATGTTTCTCCTAAGCATAATTTGTTTCCCATCCCACAACGTCAGATTGATCTGAGTGGTAATAAAATAACACAAAACCCCGGTTATTAAATTAAAAAAAGTAAAAATTTTATATACACAATAATGAAAAACATTTCGATTATACATATAAGGGACGGACCTGTATAGAAGCAGTACCGTCAAATCATTTTTTTTAAAACAATAAATCAACTAAGATGAAAAAAAGAACTATTAAACCAATCCTTCAAATTCTAACATTAGGAGGAATTTTTTCCGTACTTGTTGCAGGAAACTGTAACAAAAACAATGACGTTCCGCTGCCACCAATCGGCGGGTATAATAACTCGAACGAAGTAGGGTCGGCCAATTTAAAAGCGTATTGGTCATTTGATGGAAATGGTACTGAAAGCAAAACTGGTACAGCACCTGAAACTAGCACTGGGGTAACATATAATGCTGGAGGCATAAAAGGGCAAGCTGCTACTTTTACAAATGGTTATTTAAAATACCCTGCAATTGCTGCGCTTACAGCTACTTTAAGTGCATATACTGTGAGTGCATGGGTTAAGATTTCAAATAATCAAACTGCTACTCCTGGTTCAGGAACTGCTACTACAATTTTTTCACTTTCTAGGCCTAATGAATGGATTGGAAATATTAATTTATTTGCCGAAACAGGACAAGCATTGGCTATAAATGATTCTATTAAAATTAAACAAGGATTTGGAAGCTCAGTTTCTGGTACTCAAATTTATGAAAATTTTACTAAATTAGAACCATGGATGGTTGCTGATAATATTATAACCCCAGGGAAACATGTTGCAGGGCCAAATAAAATTAGTGGAAGATGGGCTCAAATTATAGCTACTTGGAGTGGTACTGATAATAAATTTATTATATATTCTGATGGCGCTAAAATTTCTAGCCCTGCATTTGAAGTTAGAGGAAATAATACTACTTTAGTTTTTGATAACCCTTCTTTTGTTTATATAGGTGCGTTTGGAAATGTTGCCACAACCACTGATTCCTGGAATAAACCAATGACAGGGTCTGTTGATGAAATTAGAGTTTATAATAAAGCTCTAACGGCAGCTGAAATTGATGCCTTATACCAACTTGAGAAAGCAGGAAGATAATACAAACATTATTTTAAAACGGGGCTGTTTATTAGCCCCGTTTTTTCAGTTTTTGTAATGTACCGAATTGCTTTAGCATTAAAATTTTACAAAATAAATTGGTGTGTGGTATGTTCAATTCTTTTGATGTGGTAAGAAAATTTAGTTGCATCGCAATCGTTCTGATAGTAGGCCTTGCCTGCAAAAAAAAGGAATCAGATGTCCCTGCACCTGATATGTTACAATTGGCCATGGTTGAAGTGGATAATAAACAACCTGCTGCTATTTACTACGATATAAAAATTAACCCGGTTTTGAAAATGGCATTTAACAATGCGGTGGACCGGCAGACTGTTGCCGCAAATATTTCCTTAAATGAAAGCAACGTTACTTCTGTGCCGGTCAATTATAGCTATGAAAAAAATGACAGTGTTATAGTTATAGTACCGCAATTGCCATTAAAATATTTAACCCGGTATTTTCTCCGTACTACTACCGGTTTGCAGTCTGCAAAAAAAGGATCACTGGGTACTGCTATTAATATAGAGTTTATAACATCCATAGATTCTTCTGATAAATTTCCATTGCTCACCGACAACCAATTACTGGATACTGTGCAACGCAGGACGTTCCGGTTTTTTTGGGAATTTGGACACCCAATCAGCGGCATGGCTCGGGAACGAAATTCCAGTGGTGATCTGGTAACTACCGGCGGTACTGGCTTTGGAATCATGTCAATCATAACTGCAGTAAATAGAAATTTTATAACAAGAACCGAAGGCCGTGACCGTATTTTAAAAATTACCAACTTTTTATTGAATAATTGTACCCGTTACCATGGAGCCTTTGCCCATTGGGTAAACGGAGCAAGCGGTGCTACCATTCCATTCAGCAGCAATGACAATGGCGCCGACCTGGTAGAAACTTCTTACTTAATAAATGGATTGCTTACTGCCCGTCAATATTTCAATGGAGCTGATGGGGTGGAAACGGATCTTCGTTCAAAGATCAATACTATCTGGAACGGAGTGGAATGGAACTGGTTCCGGCAAAATAATCAAAATGTATTGTATTGGCATTGGAGCCCTACACTGAACTGGGTCATTAACCTGCCGGTCAGGGGGTGGAATGAAGCACTGATCGTTTATATCCTTGCTTCTTCATCTCTTACAGATTCTATACCTAAAGTGGTATATGATAATGGCTGGGCCGGCAATGGAGCCATTCGTAATAATAATACTTATTATGGGTATCAATTACCATTAGGACCTTCCAATGGTGGTCCCTTATTTTTTGCTCACTATACTTTTTTGGGTATTAATCCTAATGGGTTGATGGATGCTTATGCTAATTATCAAACCCAGACAACCAACCACACCAAAATAAATTATGAATACTGCAAAGCCAATCCCCGGAGATATTATGGGTACAGTAATTTATGCTGGGGACTTACTGCCAGCGATATTCCTACAGGATATGGAGCTAATGAACCCAATAATGACCGGGGAGTTATTACACCTACGGCTGCCCTCTCATCAATCCCATATACGCCAACAGAATCAATGAATGCATTGAAATTCTTTTATTATAAACTGGGAGATAAGCTGTGGGGTCCATACGGATTTTATGATGCCTTTAGTTTAAAAGACCTTTGGTTTGCTAATTCTACACTTGCGATAGACCAGGGTCCTATTATTGTAATGATAGAGAACTACCGCAGTGGTTTATTGTGGAATTTATTTTCGGGGGCTCCTGAAATAAAAAATGGATTGAGAAGACTGGGTTTCACTGCACCTTATTTATAGTAATATATGCTGATGAAGAGAGAAAAAATAATGGCTTTTACTGCAGCTGTAGCCTTATCTCTTGTAATCTGTTGTACGGCAGAGAAAAAGAACGTTACCACTCCTAAAACCATTTCTCCTGCGGATACTGCAATATTCAGAATAGTGCAGCAGCAGACCTTTCAATATTTTTGGGATGGTGCAGAAGCCGTTAGCGGATTAGCTAGAGAACGTTTTCATGTTGATAATATTTATCCGCAGAATGATAAAAACATAGTTACCAGTGGCGGTGCTGGTTTTGGAGTGATGGCAATTCTGGTTGGTATTGAAAGAAATTTTATTAGCAGAGAAGAAGGTAGAAAACAATTAGAAAAGATCGTTCGTTTTTTAGAAACTGCGGACAGGTTTCATGGCGCATGGCCACATTGGTGGAATGGTGAAACGGGAAAAGTAAAACCATTCAGTAAAAAAGACGATGGAGGCGATCTGGTTGAAACATCTTATATGATTCAGGGCTTGCTTTGTGTCCGGCAGTATTTTAATAAGGGAAATGATGCAGAAAAAAAACTGGCAGCAAGAATTGATAAGTTGTGGAGAGAGGTAGAGTTTGACTGGTACCGCAATGGTAAAAATGTTTTGTACTGGCACTGGAGTCCAAACTACGGGTGGCAAATGAATTTTGCAGTTCGTGGATATAATGAATGTCTCATTATGTATGTACTGGCAGCTTCATCCCCCACACATGGCGTACCTGCCGAAGTGTATCATGAAGGTTGGGCAGACAATGCCCGCCCGGATGACCCGGTCAGACGGGGAAAAATAAATAAAACGACATCTTATGGCGGCTACACTTTGAATATGCGTTACCAGGGCAATCCGCCACAGGGCGGCCCATTGTTCTGGGCCCATTACTCCTACCTTGGCCTTGATCCAAGAGGGTTGAAAGATACATATGCCGACTACTGGCAGGAGAACACTAATCTTTCTCTCATCAATTATCAATGGTGTGTAGATAATCCTAAAAAGTTTAAAGGGTATGGCCCCAACAACTGGGGACTGACATCAAGTTATTCAATGACAGGCTATGCCGGGCATGCTCCTAACGAAGAGAATGATCTGGGTGTCATAGCTCCAACGGCAGCATTATCATCTTTTCCTTACACACCACAGCAATCAATGGCTGCGATGAAACACTGGTTCTCCGATGGGCAGATGAAAGACAAAATCTGGGGTGTCTATGGTTTTTATGATGCATTTAGTGAACAGGAGAATTGGTTTCCACCAAAATACCTCGCAATAGACCAGGGGCCGATAGTGGTGATGATGGAAAACTATCGTAGTGGCTTATTGTGGAATTTATTTATGAGTTGCCCGGAAATAAAAGCGGGATTAAAGAAACTTGGTTTTGATAGCCCCTGGCTTAAAAAATAATAGAACTATTTTTTTAGAAAGATTAAAAATATACGATGAAAAAAATTATCCTTATAGTATTTGTAGTTGTTTCTTTTTCTGCCATTGCACAAAACGTAAACGATCCGAAGATGAATACATTCATCAGCAATCTGATGAAGAAAATGACAATCGACGAAAAAATAGGACAATTAAATTTGTTAACTCCGGGTGGCGGCATTGTTACAGGTGCTGTAGTAAGCAGTGATGTGGAGAAGAAAATTAAAGAAGGGAATGTTGGTGGACTCTTTGGAGTAATTGGAGTAGATAAAATAAAAGTGGCACAGGACTTTGCAGTAAATCAAAGCCGGTTAAAAATTCCATTGCTATTCGGTTCGGATATTATTCATGGATATAAAACTATTTTCCCGATTCCGTTGGCGCTGTCCTGCAGTTGGGATATGAAAATAATTGAACAAAGTGCAAGAATAGCAGCCATAGAAGCAACAGCTGATGGCTTGTGCTGGAATTTTTCACCGATGGTAGATATTGCCCGTGATGCCCGTTGGGGACGTATTGCTGAGGGGGCAGGAGAAGACCCCTATCTCGGTTCTCAGGTGGCTGTAGCGATGGTAAAAGGTTACCAGGGAAATGATTTGACAAAAGACAATACAATGATGGCCTGTGTAAAGCATTTTGCGCTGTACGGTGCCGCAGAAGCAGGAAGGGATTATAATACCACAGATATGAGCCGGGTGAAAATGTATAATGAATACCTGCCTCCTTATAAAGCTGCGATTGATGCAGGTGTAGGAAGTGTGATGAGTTCGTTCAACGAGATTGATGGCATTCCCGCCACAGGAAATAAATGGTTGTTAAGTGATTTATTAAGAAAGCAATGGGGTTTTAAAGGCTTTGTTGTATCAGATTACACATCGGTAAATGAAATGACAGCACATGGTATGGGTGATTTACAAACTGTTTCTGCTTTGGCATTAGGGGCAGGGCTGGATATGGATATGGTTGGCGAAGGTTTTTTAACAACTATAAAAAAATCGTTACAGGAAAAGAAAGTAACGCTGCAGAATATTGACCAGGCCTGCCGCCGCATCCTCGAAGCAAAATATAAATTGGGGTTATTTGATAATCCTTACCGCTATATTGATATTACTAAACCGGCTAAAGAAATATTGACAACACAAAGAAGGAAGGAAGCGAGAGTAATTGCTGCTCAGTCATTTGTATTATTAAAGAACTATAATCAAACCTTACCACTTAAAAAATCCGGCACAATCGCATTAATTGGTCCGCTGGCTAATGACCAGAGTAATATGCTGGGCACATGGGCTGTATCAGGGGATTCCAAATTATCTGTAACTGTAATGGAAGGAATCAAAAATATTGCCGGAGCTGATGTGAATTTGCTCTATGCTAAAGGGGCTAATATTTCTGACGACAGTCTATTCGCTAAAAAAGTAAATGTATTTGGAACAAGAATAGATATTGATAAACGAACATCCGACGAGATGCTGAATGAAGCATTAACAATAGCAAATAAATCTGATGTGGTAGTGGCCGTGGTTGGGGAAGCATCTGAAATGTCGGGTGAGGCAGCAAGTCGTACTGACATCAGCATACCCGAAAGCCAAAAGAAATTAATAAAAGCACTGGCTAAAACAGGAAAGCCCTTCGTGCTAGTGTTAATGAGCGGAAGACCATTGGCTATTCCAGAAGAAAACGAATTGGCTGCTTCAATAGTACAGGTGTGGCATGCAGGTACCGAAGCTGGTAATGCTATTGCTGATGTATTATTCGGTAGCTATAACCCATCCGGAAAATTATCTGTATCATTTCCTGTAAACGTTGGGCAAGTACCCATTTATTATAGTCAAAAAAATACAGGCAGACCCTCTGCTGATGATTCACCAAAGTTTCAATCCAATTATTTGGATGCACCCAATGCTCCATTATTTCCTTTTGGTTACGGACTAAGTTATACCTCGTTTTCCTATGGCGATATTTCATTGAATAAAACTTCCATGAAAATGAATGAAAAGATTACAGCATCCATTACAGTGACCAATACAGGGAAATATGATGGTGAAGAAGTAGTACAGTTATATATCCGTGATTTGGCAGGAAGTATTACCAGGCCGCTGAAAGAATTGAAAGGCTTTCAAAAAATAAAATTGAATGCTGGTGAATTTAAAAAAGTTAACTTCGAAATAGGTGTCAACGACCTTAAGTTCTATAACAGCGATTTGAAATTTGCAGCAGAACCGGGCGATTTTAAACTGTTTATTGGCGGCAATTCGAGAGATGTAAAAGAAATTAATTTTAAATTACAATAACTATGAGAAGGGGGTTGCAATTACTTACTCTTTTATTTTTATGCAGCATCCTCGCTGGGGCACAGGATCTAAGCCTGTATCAAAAGCACTTTTACATAAATGGCAACGATACTATGCCTTATCGCCTGCTGTTGCCGGATAAGTATGATGCAACAAAAAAATATCCACTTTTATTTTTTCTGCACGGTGCTGGTGAAAGAGGTAATAATAATGAATTGCAGTTAGTGCATGGTGCTAAATTGTTTTTGAAAGAAGAGAACAGGAAGAATTACCCTGCTATTGTTGTTTTCCCGCAATGCCCCGCCAGCAGCTTCTGGAGCAATGTTGATATTAAAATGGAGAATGGTAAAAGAATATTTTCTTTTCGGGAAGCGGGTGAGCCAACGATCGGTATGCGGCTGGCACAGGAATTATTACAGCAACTTCTCAAAACCTATCCTATTTCCAAAAAGCAGGTTTATGTGGGTGGCCTTTCTATGGGTGGTATGGGAACATTCGAAATCGTAAAACGCAATCCCAAATTATTTGCTGCCGCCATTCCCATTTGCGGAGGTGGAAATACGGACACAGCTCCGGCGCTTAAAAAAACAAAATGGTGGGTGTTTCATGGTGGCAAGGATGATGTGGTGCCACCAAAATTGTCAGAGGATATGGTGGAGGCAATGAAAAAAGAAAAGGCAAACGTAAAATTCACCTTGTATCCAAATGCTAATCACAATAGTTGGGACGCTGCTTTTGCTGAACCTGATTTACTATCCTGGTTATTCAGGCAGAAACGGTAGTTACTTTACTTCTTCAAAATCTATATAATCATCGGGTTTTGTTTTTGGCTCTGGTTTGGAAGGGGTTGGTTGTGGTGTATATCCCTGTTGCTGTTGTTGTCCCTGAGCGAAGTCGAATGGGCGTTCCTGCATTTTGCTCTGCCCGTCGGAACGGTTCATCCGGGCCGACATTTCCCGGAACCCTTTTTTGATTTTTCGGCTGGCCATATAAACTGGTATCACCAGTTTAAAGATGAACTGGTATAAGATATAGGCCAGTATGGCGTAAAATACAAATTGCATACTGCAAAGATAAGTTGACCCCCGTTTGCTGCGACCGGGATTTTGCTGCTGTTTACCGAATTATTAACCTTCAGGGTTTTGTCATCTAGTATTTGGCTCATAATACCAGTTTACTGTATATTTGCATCGGAAATAGCAGTAAGAAGGGAACGAAGCCGTTCCCTTCTTCTTTTATACCCTATGAGCGATACAACACATATACAGGGATTGGAGCAACGGGTTAAGAACCTGATCAGTTCAGAACCGGATGTATTTCTGGTAGAGATCAGGATCAAGCCGACCAATAATATTAAGGTGTTTGTGGATGGCGACCAGGGGGTGAGTATTGATAAGCTGGTGCAATATAACCGGCGGCTTTACAGGCAGTTAGAAGAAGAAAACCTGTATCCAAACGGGGATTTTTCGCTGGAAGTATCCTCACCGGGACTGGATGAGCCGCTGAAACTGCATCGCCAATACCTGAAAAATATTGGCAGGTTCTTAGAAGTAATTACCAGGGATGATGAGAAAAAGGAAGGCAAGCTGGTAGAGGTAACCGAAACCGGTTTCGTAGTAGAAGAAATAACAGGCAAAGGCAAGAAAATAGAAACGGTTCAACACCCTTTCTCTTTTGATAACATAAAAACAACAAAAGTTCAAATCAAATTCTAAAAAACAGCCGCGAATTGTGAGCTACCCCGATTATATCTGGGCCACCCGCTACCCGCAGCTTGTAAAATTCAAGAGTTATGTCTAGTATTAACCTGATCGATGCATTCCAGGATTTTAAAGAAGCGGAAAATATTGACCGTCCTACCATGATGAAAGTGGTGGAAGATGTATTTAAGACCCTGCTGCGTAAAAAGTACACCAGTGATGACAATTTTGATGTGATCGTCAATGCGGAAAAAGGTGACCTAGAGATCATCCGCCGCCGCATGATCGTAGAAGACGGACAAGTGGAAGATCCATTGGCACAGGTGGCTTATTCTGATGCGGTAAAGATTGAACCTGACTTTGAAGTAGGAGAAGAATTATACGAAGAAATTGATCTGCTGGACTTTGGCCGCAGGGCCATCCTGGCTGCCAAGCAAACTCTGGCCAGCCGGATCAGTGATCTGAAGAAAAATGTACTGGCTAAAAAATATGGCGATCGTATTGGTGATATCATCAGTGCTGAAGTGTACCAGGTATGGAAAAAGGAAATTTTATTGCTGGATGAAGAAGGCAATGAACTGATACTGCCAAAAAGTGAGCAGATCCCACAGGATTATTTCAAAAAAGGTGAAAGTATCCGGGCCGTGGTGAAGAAAGTTGATATGAAGAATAACAGCCCGGTAATTATTCTTTCCAGAACATCACCCGACTTTTTGGCTAAATTACTGGAGATTGAAGTGCCGGAGATCTTTGATGGTCTTATCGTCATCAAGAAAATCGTCAGGGATCCGGGAGAAAGGGCTAAAGTTGCGGTAGAATCATACGACGATCGTATTGACCCTGTAGGAGCCTGTGTAGGTATGAAAGGTAGCCGTATTCATGGTATCGTAAGAGAATTAAAGAATGAAAATATTGACGTGATCAACTGGACCAGCAATATTCAATTATTGATACAACGTTCACTGACACCGGCCAAGATCACCAGCATGGAACTGGATAATGAAGCGAAGCATGCGAATGTGTACCTGAAGCCCGACCAGGTTTCCCTGGCTATTGGGCGCCGGGGTGTAAACATTAAATTGGCCTGCGATTTGACTGGTTACGAACTCGATGTTTACCGAGATAAAGAAGGAGATGAAGTGGAAGAGTTTGATATCGATCTTGAAGAATTTAGTGATGAGATAGAAACCTGGATCATTGATGAATTGAAAAGAGTAGGTTGTGATACAGGAAGAAGCGTACTGAACCTGACTCCGGAAGAGCTGGAGCGGAGAACCGACCTGGAGAAAGAGACCATTGCTGATGTTCGACGAGTGTTAAAAGAAGAATTTGATAAAGAATAAGAAAGTGAATGGTGAATGGTGAAAAGTCAATGAGTAACTCAGACTATTCACTATTGACTATTGACTTTTCACTATTGACAATTAAACAACCTGAATGGCAGAATTAAAACTTCCAAGATTATTAGCCGCGGCCAAAGAATTTAATATCGGCCAGGACACCCTTATTGCCTTCCTGCTGGGGAAAGGATTTCCCAAGGATGAATTAAAACCTACGTCCAAACTGACGGAGGACATGTACCGTTCTTTGCAACAGGAATTTTCCAGCGACAAAGCTGCGAAGATCAAGAGTGATCAGCTTGAGCTGCCCAAAGGTTCACAGGCTGAAGCCAAAAAGAAAAAAGAAGACGAAGAGATCAGCTTCAGGAAAGACGAGAAGTCATCTCTAAAGATTGTAAAAAAAGAAGAGATACCTGTTGTGGTCGTAGAACAACCTAAACTGGTTAAAGAAGAAAATGTGAAAATGGAAGAACCGGCACCGGTACTGGAAGTGAAAGAAGAAGTAGTAGTAAAAGCAGAAGCACCTGAACTGGAAGGGCCAAAAGTGGTTAATAAAATTGACCTCTCTACCATTGATTCTTCTACCCGGCCGAAGAAAATAGTGAAGCTGAAAAAAGATGATGTTGCAGCCGCGGCGGAACAAGCCAAACAGGCGGAAGAAGAAAAAACGGCAAAGAGCAAAGCGAAAAAGAAGAAAGAGGAAGAAGCCAAACCTCTTGTTGAGGAGGTGGTGGCCAAAACAGAACCTGTTGCAGAAGACCAGCCTGCAGTGATTGAAAATATTGAAGTGGAAAAATTAACCGGACCCAAGATCCTTGGAAAAATCGATCTGCCGGTTGATAATGATACCCGCCCGGTAAAAGACGAAAAGAAGAAACGGAAACGTATTCCTATCGAGAAAAAAGATACCAGCCGCCGCGAAATATTTATCAATAAAGATACAGGTGGAGATCGCCGGCAAGGTGGTGGCACGGGTACTGGTGGAACCTTTAACCGGGGACGTGGTGGCAGCACCGGCGGACCCAATCGGGGTGGCGGTGGCCGTAGCACAGGAACGGGTGGACGCCGTGAGGATAAACTCATTGACGAAAAAGAAATTCAGAAAAAGATACAGGAAACCCAGGCCAAATTATCTGGCGGCGGTGGCCGTGGCAAAAATCTTAAAGCAAAACTTCGCCGGGAGAAAAGACAGGAACTGGCAGATGCACAAGGTGATACAGGAGATGATAATAAATTGCAGGTAACGGAGTTCATCAGTGTAAGCGAACTGGCGAACCTGATGGATGTAAGTTTTGCTGAAGTAATCAGCAAATGTATGAGCCTTGGTATCATGGTGTCCATCAACCAACGCCTGGATGCGGAAGTGATAGAACTGGTAGCCAGCGAATTTAATTTCGATGTCGAATTTATTGACATGGAAAAACAAATGGAGATGGAGGAAGATGATGATGACGATGATGAAGGAGCCTTAGAATTCCGGTCACCGATCGTAACGATCATGGGTCACGTTGATCATGGTAAAACATCCTTGCTCGATTATATCCGCAGTGCCAGCGTAGTAGCAGGTGAGGCCGGGGGTATTACCCAGCATATTGGTGCCTACCAGGTTACCTTACCAAATGAAAAAGAAATTACTTTCCTGGATACGCCCGGTCACGAGGCATTTACCGCCATGCGGGCAAGGGGTGCTAAGGTTACCGATATTGCTGTTATTGTAATTGCTGCAGATGATGCAGTGATGCCACAAACCCGTGAGGCCATCAGCCATGCGCAGGCAGCGAATGTACCCATGATATTTGCGGTCAATAAAATTGATAAAGACGGCGCTAACCCCACCAAAATTTACGAGCAACTTTCGCAAATGAATATTCTCGTAGAAGAATGGGGCGGTAAATTCCAGAACCAGGAATTGGCAGCCAAGAGTGGCTTGAACGTAGATAAGCTCCTGGAAAAAATATTACTCGAAGCAGAAATGCTAAACCTCAAAGCAAACCCGAACAGGGAAGCTACGGGTACCATCATTGAAGCATCCCTGGATAAAGGCCGTGGATTCGTTGCTACCTTATTGGTAGAGAACGGAACATTGCACCCTGGTGATCTGATTGTGAGCGGGCAATATTTTGGCCGTGTAAAAGCCCTCTTCAACGAAAGAAATAAGAAAGAAGAAAAAGCAGGACCTTCTGCACCAGCAGTTGTATTAGGATTGAATGGTGCACCTCAAGCCGGTGAAAAATTCAAAGTATATGCGGATGAAGCAGAAGCAAAAGAAATTGCTTATCGCCGTGCACAGATATTAAGAGAGCAGGGAATCAGGACCAAGAAACATATTACATTGGATGAAATTGGTCGTCGACTTGCACTTGGAAGCTTCAAAGAACTGAAGGTTATCATTAAAGGTGACGTGGATGGATCAGTAGAAGCATTGAGCGACTCCTTACAAAAATTGTCTACACAGGAAATTTTGGTAAGTGTTATTCACAAAGGTGTGGGACAGATTAACGAAAGTGATATCGTGCTGGCAGAAGCATCGGATGCTATCGTGATTGCGTTTAACGTTCGTCCTTCTTTACAGGCATCCAAACTGGCAGATAATGCCGGTATTGAAATAAAGATGTATTCCATCATCTACAATGCTATCGAAGAAGTGAAGAGTGCAATGGAAGGAATGCTTGAGCCGAAAGTACAGGAGAAGATCGTTGCAAACGTAGAGATCCGGGAAGTATTCAAGTTCGATAAAGCGACCGTAGCAGGTTGCCAGGTACTGGATGGTAAGATCAAAAGAGATTCGAAGATCCGCCTGATCCGGGATGGTATCGTGATCTATCCAACGGGTGATAATAACGCTGAGCTGGCTTCCTTAAAGAGATTTAAAGATGATGCCAAGGAAGTGCTGTCCGGTATGGAATGCGGCTTAACGATTAAGAATTTTTCAGATTATAAAGTGGGAGACGTGGTGGAAGCATACGAGATCGAAGAGGTGAAAAGAACATTATAAGCTACTAGTTTTGAGCTTTGGGTTCCGAGAGGAACCCTGCAATTGCAAGTCTCTTAACTCGTGGCTAACAGTTCGCAGCTTTTCTCCTAAATTTTTTGTTAAATACTCCCGAAATTGCCCATAGTTCTTTCAGGGAAAACTACTTTTGAACTTATGCGTTACATGAAAAAAATACTAACTGCCTGTTTCCTGTTATTAGGTTTTACCGTGGTAGCCCAAACGCAGGCAAAGAAAGTAGTAGCGGATAAAATTGCTGCTATTGTCGGTGATCGGATCATACTTCAGTCGGATATTACCAATTCTATTTTGGATATTGCCCGGCAGGGTGGTACTGTTCCGGATAATGCTGAATGTTTGCTAATGGAACAGGCCATCGTTTCTAAAGTATTGATGCTGCAGGCTGAAAAAGATTCTCTTCCGGTTACTGATGATGAAGTGGAAGCAGAACTGGATCAGAAGATCCGGTACTATATCAACCAGCTCGGTACCCAGGAAGCCCTGGAAGAAATGGCGGGAAAAAGTATCTACCAGATCAAGGATGATGCCCGCGAATCGGTAAAAGAACAAAAGCTGTCCGGTGCCATGCAGCGGAAGGTTGTAGATAATGTACGCATCACTCCCAATGAAGTAAAAGCCTTTTTTGATAAGATACCAACCGATAGTTTACCGTTTTATGAATCTGAGCTCGAGATAGGCCAGATCATTGTTTACCCCAAAGCCTCCCGGGAACTGGAGCAGTATATTTTCGGGGAAATGAATAATTATAAAAAGCAGATCGAATCAAAGATTACCACATTTGATAAACTGGCGAAGCAGGTATCAGAAGACCCGGGCAGTAAAGACCGCGGGGGACAATACCAGATCAACCGGAATGAAAAGACCTGGGACCCTATTTTTATGTCGACCGCCTACCGGTTGAAAGAAGGGGAGATATCGGTACCGGTTAAATCAAAATTCGGCTATCATATTATTCAAATGGTACAGCGGAACGGTGATGATGCCATTGTACGCCATATACTTCGTATTCCTCCCGTAACAGATGCTGAGATCAGCCAGGCCAAGGTAAAACTGGATTCAGTACGGGCTAATGTTATTTCCGGAAAGATCAGCTTTAATGCCGCCGGTTCAAGGTACAGTGATGATGAAGCGGCTAAATATTCAGGTCCATTTATTACCAACAGGGATGGCTCTACCTATGTGACCATTGATGCATTGGATAAGGATATGGTGGGCATGCTGACTAAAATGAAAGTGGGTGATTATTCCCAGCCAACTGCATATACGGATGAGCAGGGGAAAAAAGGGGTGCGGATCGTTTTCCTGAAGTCCCGTTCGGAACCTCACCGGATGAACCTGCATGATGATTACAGCAAAATATCACAGTTTGCTCTGGAAGAAAAAAAGGCAAAAGCAATGGAAAAATGGCTGGCAATAAAACTGCCTACTTACTATGTAAACGTAGATCCGCAGACAGAAAAAGAATGCCCACAGCTGCTGAAATTTACACCTGTAAAAAAGCCGTTCTAATTATTTTTCTATAAGAAGGGCCTATAAATTCAATATTGATTTTTTCTCCCGCCCTTTTACCGAGGAGAATCTGCCCGGCAAGCTGATGCTGTTCTGTATCACCAAAGAGCAGGTCAAAAATATCATCCGGCATACCCAGGCCCGCAGCAAACTGATCAGGCTACAGTCAGATGCTGAATACATCTTATTGACTATTGCGGATAATGGAATAGGATTTAACCCGGGCCCATTTCAAAAAAGGATTGTTTATCAGCAATATCACCAACCGGGCTGGCCATTTTTAATGGCAAAGTAGAGATCAGGGTCGCCCCGGCAAAGGTTGTGTTTTATCTGCCATCATACCACTGAGGCAATCTTGAAGGGGATGAATTAATATGACTATATCGTCCTAACGCTTACCTTTGCCACTTCCCATGAGTGACCCCATTAAACATGAATGCGGACTGGCATTCATCCGGCTAAGGAAACCCTTCTCTTATTACCAGCAGCAGTATGGTACCGTACTGTGGGGCCTGAATAAACTCTACCTGCTCATGGAAAAGCAGCATAACCGTGGACAAGATGGAGCAGGCGTAGCAGCTGTCAAATTAAATGTGGAACCCGGCTATCCTTTCCTGAACCGAATCCGCAGTAATGCACCCCAGGCCATTTCCGACATCTTCCAGCAAATTGGTAAAGAAATAGAAGAGCTGGAAAAATATCATCCTGATATCCGCACCCACCCGGGGCTGATGAAAGGACACCTGAAATTTTTAGGCGAAATATTACTCGGTCACTTACGCTATGGTACACAAGGGAAAAACAAAATGGAATATTGCCATCCCTTTATCAACCGCGATACGATCCCAGCCCGCAACCTCGCCCTGGCGGGTAATTTCAATATTGTCAATTCGGATGAATTATTTGAACTGATCGGGAAAGAACCACATCATACGGTTCGCTTCAGCGACCTGGCTGCCATGATCGAACTGATGCATACTTTTCTTTGTAAGGAAGATGAAGCTTCACCGGAACACATGGATATTAAAAAAGTATTGAAAAAAACACTGCCATTAATGGATGGCGGCTTTCATGTTGGCGGCGTAACCGGCAATGGCATCGGTTTTGTATTCCGCGATGCTCACGGTATACGGCCATCATATTATTATATAAATGATGAAGTAGTGGTGGCGGCATCTGAAAGAGCGGCTATCCGGACCACTTTCAACGTAGGTGAAAATGAAGTACAGGAACTGATGCCGGGACAGGCATTGATCGTAAGTGAAAAAGGTGAAATAGAGATCGCCCAGATATTAGAACCCAAAGAAAGAAAAGCCTGCAGCTTTGAACGGATCTATTTTTCAAGGGGCAGCGATGAAAAGATCTATAAGGAAAGAAAAGCATTAGGCTATAACCTGAGTGAGCCGGTACTTAATGCCATCAATCATGACCTGAAGAACAGCATTTTTTCATTTATTCCCAATACGGCGGAGACTGCTTTCCTGGGAATGGTGAAAGGAATGGAAGCCTACCTGAACAAAGTAAAAGTTGAACGGATATTGAGCTGGGGAAAAGAGTATGATGCAGAGAAGTTGAGTGAAATGGTGAACCGCCGTATCCGGATAGAAAAGATCGCTATTAAAGATGTGAAGATGCGCACATTCATTACCGAAGATTCGGGTCGTAATGAAATGGTGCAACACGTGTATGATATTACCTACGGCACCGTTCGCCCGGGTGAAGATACCCTGGTGGTGATCGATGACTCGATCGTTAGAGGAACTACCCTCAAGGAAAGTATCATCCGGATGCTGGGCCGGTTAAAACCCAAACGCATCGTTGTCGTTTCTTCTTCACCGCAGATCCGTTACCCCGATTGCTACGGTATTGATATGAGCAAAATGGGTGATTTTATTGCTTTCAATGCAGCGGTTGAACTGATGAAGGAGAAAGGAAAAGAGGACTGCCTGAAAGAATTGCTTGATAAATGCAAAGACCTGCAGCGTAACAATCAGTTGCATAAGGAGAATGTAGTGAAACAGCTATACAACCAATTTACTGCGGAAGAGATATCTGCCCGGATAGCGCAACTGATAACCCCTGCTGGTCTTGATATTCCGGTAGACGTCATCTTCCAGACCATTGAAGACTTGCACAAATCATGTCCCAACAATTTAGGTGATTGGTACTTTACCGGCAACTATCCAACCCCCGGCGGCAATAAGGTCGTCAATAAGGCTTTTATTAATTATATGGAAGGGAAAAATGTGAGAGGATATTAGGAAGTTAGAAGTACGAAGTACGAGTTATGAAGGCGAGCTATTTTATTATACATTAAAATTTATTCAATGAAAACATTGATACTTGTCCGTCATGCCAAAAGCGATTGGGGTAATCCCGGCCTGGATGATGCTGAAAGGCCTTTAAATGACCGGGGTAAAAAAGATGCTCCGGTCATGGCGCAACGCTTAAAGGATAAAAAAATCAACATTGATGCCTTTATTGCCAGCCCTGCCAAACGGGCTGCCAAAACAGCAAAAATCTTTGCAGAAGTATTCGGTAAAAAAAAGGAAGACATTGTTTTTAACGAGAAGCTATACCTCGCAGAGCCCGCTACTTTTTTATCTGTGATTACCAATACCGACAATGCGTTTGAAACGATTGCTATTTTCTCTCATAATTATGGCATTACTGACTTTGCCAATAAACTCACAGAAGTGCGTATTGATAATATTCCTACCTGTGGTGTTTTAGCCGTAAAAGCTGATTGTAAATCATGGGCAGATTTCAACGAAGCCAAAAAAGAGTTTTGGTTTTTTGATTATCCTAAGGCAGGCGTACAGGATTGACCTGTTATTTTACGCGGAATACTTGCAACAGGAATTGTTCAATCGTTTTGGAAAGTTCTGCATGATCATTCAGTACCGGAGTTTGGTAAGTATGCGCTGCAGCCATCGCCAGTGCTTTGTTCAGCGAAAAATCTTTTTGTTCAACACTGATCACCAACCCCTTTTTCATTAAGTAATTTCCCAGGTATTCCTGTTCGGTCTGACCTGGTGTGGGTACCAGGATCGTTTTCTTTTTCAATGTCATACAATCCATGACCGTGCTATAGCCGCTGCGGCTGATCACAAATGCGGCTTCCTCCATGGCAATGTTTAGTTCAGCGGCGGATAAATGATTGTAAAATTTTATCATATTGGTAGAAGGGATCAACGAGCTTACACCGGGAAGTCCTCTCACTATTGTTGCGGTCCCGTTATAATGACTTATTTCAGTAATAATTTTTTCTTCCAGCAGCGTTCGCTGTGGTTCAGGACCGGAAAGAATAATCAGTAAATGATCTTTTTTCTCTTCCCCCTTCTTGTCTTCCAACCGGGACAGCAAACCAATGTACCGAACAGGAATCGCTGGTTTTATTTTCGGGTGCGATAAATCTCCCGCAAGATTGTTTGCCCCTTTTATATCAGGTACCCAACAGGTGCTAAACTTATTGATGTACCTGTAATTGCTTTTTTGTAAGATCTTTTCGGCCCAGTCGCCGGCTGAAGTTTTTATCAGCAACTGGTGCGTGATAAAAACAGACGGAATAATGGTATGGTATAATCCATACCTGTTATCGCTGATCACTGCATCAAAACCATGTTCAACAACCGCTTTCTTTAACCAGCGATGTTCGTTTTGAATGGCTCGCCGGAGTTTGAGTAGTTGCTGTATCATTTTCCAGGCAAGCCCCCGGCCTGTTTTGGCATAACGGATCCTGTAACCGGGTAAATCCAATAAGGGCACCCAGGGAAACTCAGCTTTTAATAAGACAAGCTGTGCCCCTTCAGCTGCCAGCCAAACATCACAGCCCTGTACCAGCAGTTCCCGGATGATAGGGATGCAGCGGGTGGCGTGGCCCAACCCCCAATCCAGGGGTGCCACCAAAATGCGGGTTGACCTGCCCGGCAAGAAGGGTTTTCCCTGTAAATTCTCCTCTAAAGGTTGATTCATGTTAATTTTTTTCCTGTTTTAGCTAAACAGGATACTAATTTGCTTGTAAAATAGTTTTAATTTAGAACTTACTCCGAAAGGAGTCCAATGGACAAATTATGAAGACAATAAACAAATTAGTGCTGGCCTTGTTAATCTTGGTATTCCTGGCTGCCTGTAATAAGAATTATTATTCAGGCGGGGGCAAGGGCGGCAAAAATTGTGGCTGTCCCAGCCAAAAGGGAATGGGCGGCTTCTAAACCTCTACCAGCTATCTATGATAAGCACAAACCGAAACCTGTTAGTCCTTTTCAATACCGGTTTTCTGGACGAAAAGGCCATCGAACAGGAAGTGGAATCCCTCAACCAGATTTTATTAAATGCTGTATCTACTGAACAATTTTGCATAGCGCATGAACTCGTTGACCGTAACTGCATTACGTCTAAAAAGAAAAAAATACTAAAAGAAACCCGGTTTTTTAAATTAAAACCATTCCGGTTTTTGATCAATAAGAATTAACAACTTTCTGTTGCAATTTCATCTTTTCAGTATCATTCCTTAATTCTACCTTTTTTATGTGCAGCAATCCGAATAAAAACTGGATAGAACAGCTTTTCAAAAGCTTTCATTTGAAGAGGCGGATAAGCAAACGGAGCAATCAAAGAATATTTCAGAGCATGAACGGTTTTGTCAATTCAATTATCTGATGAGTGTCGCCTTTCGGTTCCTCGGGGAATCCTGGCCAAACTTAGATAAAACCGTCTTTGAAATGAGAAAACGTAACTGATGGGAAATCTTTTTCATCCTGATTTCCGGTATTTTATAAAAGTACTCCAAAAACATAATGTTGATTATATACTGGTGGGAGGTTATGCCGTTATACTACACGGCTATGAAAGAGTAACAGCAGATATGGATATATGGGTTAGATGTAACGAGGAGAACTATAAAAAAATACAACCTTCCTTTCAGACTTTTGAGATGCCGGTTTTTGATATGACACTGGCGAATTTTTTGAATTCAGAAAAGTGGGATGTTTTCCTGTTTGGAAGAAAGCCCGTTGTAATTGACATTACGACTAAAGTTAAAGGGCTAGCCTTTAATGATGCTTTTCAGTCAGCAAAATTGGTAGATGTTGATGATATACAGGTACGACTCATTCAATATGATCATTTGCTTGTTGCAAAACGACAGGCAGACAGGGCAAAGGATATTAATGACCTTGAAAATTTATGATAATTTCTTCAACGCCTCTCTCAACTTTCCGATCATTTCCCCGATCTCTTCTTTCTTGCAGGTGCCAACGCTTAAACGGTACCAGGGCGAGCTTTTGTCTGCACCAAAAGCATAAAACGGAACAACGGCCAAACCAGCCCCATTCAGCACATAGGCAGTGACCTCACTTTGATCCGCCAGCACGTTACCTTCCGGCGTTTTCTTTCCTGCCAGGTCAATCTTTATAGTGAGATAAATTGCGGCTTCCGGGGTAATGGCATCAACAGAAAATCCCTCATTTTTCAATTGAATAAAGCCATCATAGATGCTATGCAGTCTTTCTTCGATTTCTCCTTTGAACGTTGTTAAGTATTTTTTGATATTATCCCTTTTACCAAGATAATAGGCTACTGCTTTTTGTTCAGCCATTGGTGCCCACGCTCCAATATGCGTAAGAATAGCTTTCATCTTGGTAATAACAGTAGCAGGACCCATACTCCAGCCTACTCTTACACCCGTAGCAGCAAATACTTTACTGATCGCATCGATAAAGATGGTATAGTCCCGCATAGCCGGGCGGAGTGAAACAGGATTATAATGTTGTATATCGCCGTAGGTCAGGTGCCAGTACATCTGATCATACATGACGTATAATTTTTTTTCTCCGTCGCCCCGTCTTGCATTTTCCTCAATAACCAGGTCGCAAATGGCTTCCAGTTCTTCTTTTTTAAACGTAGTGCCGGTAGGATTTTGCGGGGAACATAAGGAGATTAGTGTCGCATCTTTTACATGTGGGCGAAGATCACTGGCTGTAGGCATAAAATTATTGGCCGCAGTTGCTTCTACTACGATATGCTCACCACCAATAAAATGGGTGTAATGATTATTATTCCAACTGGGAACGGCGTAAATGACTTTATCGCCTTTATCACAAACTGCCCGGAACACGGCATAGATCAGTGGCCGACCGCCGGAAGCCACCAGTATCTCTGTAGTACCATAGTTCAATCCTTCTTCGTCTTTGATAAAAGAATGAATAGCTTCCCGCAGGTCCAGGTTACCTTCTGCAGCGGGATAGTTGGTAAAATGTTTCCGGTAAGCTTCTACAATAGCGTCTTCCAGTTCTTTTGGGATAGGAAAAATGGAAGGGTCAAAATCACCAACGGTGAAATTATAGATACGTTCGCCCTGGCGGATTTTTTCCCGTATTTCTCCACCCAGCTTAACGATCTCGGACCCAATTAATGTTTCAGATAAATGTGACAACTTCATACCCCAACCCTTTGAGGCAAAAGTAAAGGAAATGGAGGAGATGGGTTAGTGCTAAATGACACTAAAAACTAAATCAGGAGCATTAAAGATCATAAATGAGCCTGTCTTAAAAGTTGTTTCAACACTGAGGCACTGAGGAATTGAGTTACAAGGATGCTTGGCATTAAATTGTATATTCTCTGTGAAACTCACATACTCTATTCGTCTGTGTTTATTTTTGTCTTTGAGACAGCCTCATAAAACTATTTCTTCCATTATTAATGTCTTCCTTTTCCTTTATCCCGGCCATTACCATTACCATTTCTATTGCCATTACTATTACCGTTCCCGTTTGCCTTTGATTTGTATTTAACGGGTTGGCCCTTGTAACCTTTATACTTGGCATACTTTACTTTATGTGAGGGATAATAGAGGTATGCTTTTGGTTGATTAACGACTACTTTATAGCCGTTATATAGGTTGTAGTTTCTGTATGCTGGAGGCAGGCCGGAGGCAAAAACCCAGTTACCTCCTGACTGATAAATAAACTGCCGGGAAGGAACGTAATAATATGTTTCTACATCAGGTAAATAATAATAATCTACATAATCATACCCTCCTGGCCCCCAATTAGGTTGGGAGCCGATATTGGCATTTACATTGACCCTGACCTGAGCAAAAGCAGGTGTAAAAGCCATGGCGGAAAGGCTGATGGCTGCATAAAGGATCATCTTTTTCATGAGTATAGTATTTTGAACTTAACCTTTTTCAAAGACAATGCCAAAGGAATAGAATGATGTCACAAAAGAGTTATTCGCCGTCATTATCAAGGCGAAATGCAGGAGGTGATTATGTTATAAAAGAATGGGGCAGTAGGTTAGATTTATGAATGGGCAACTACTACTTTACTATTATCGTACAGATCATACTTTACATGAATTGTAGCGCCTGGTTGATATTTGCTTACCGATGATTCAGCTATCACTCCTTTGGCTTTGCCGGGGAAAGAAGGATAATTTTCCGGGAGTACTTCCAGTTCCAGTTCAACATAAGGATTATTGCCATTTACATTTACGCCGAGCCAGGTATATTTTTTAATAATGGCTCTTGCCGGTTTGCCTGAAAGACTAATCGTATCATTTTCTTTTTGGAGTTGTTCCAGTTCTGTTGTAAAGGCACTGGTATCAGTGGATAGATTTCCACCAGAAGATTTTATGCCACCAGTAAAATCAATCACCACATTCATTTCATTAACGGGATCGATCTTTACCGGAACTTCCATACCGGGTCTGTATGCGCCGGGATTTATCCGTGATACCATTACGCGGCATTCAGTAGTATATCGCTGGCCCAAACTGTTTTTTACTTCAAGGATTAACTTCACCTGAGGGTTATTATTGATCGTAACACCGGTATCTTTTACTTCCAGTATTATAGCTGTACCGGGCAGCCCGTTTTTTTGCAGGCGGCTGGCATTGATCATTGGCTTGAAGAAAATACGATAGAATAAGTAAAACATCCCGCCAAAAAGAAGCAGCATACCAATACCCATATAAGCACCCATGGAGCCGGCAGTCGTGATGACAGCGCCAACTCCCACCAGTAAACCAATAATACCGCCAATGATACCGATCCAGGCACCTGCATTCATTTTGATCATAGTAAAGGTTTTTGGTAAAGCAAATTATAAAAAAAGGGCCGCTTCACAGCAACCCTTTCTACTTTTAGTTTTTTTATTCAATTGGTTTATAGTCTTTGAATAAATTCAGTTTTGTTCCTTCTACCTGCTGCCGGTAAGCGATCCATTTACCGGCATAAAAATTATTGATCCGCTGCAGTGCCTGGCCGATCATCATTTCTGCATTTTCTACCATTTTTTCTTCCTGCATGCCGGGGGCTGCATTTTTGCTGCCAATATATTGCGTTGCAATTTGCATGGTCCGTTGTACCGTCAATTCGGGATCCCGGTTAATCCCCTGCTTTTCTGAAATTTTCCCGCTTATAAATTCACGGATCGCTTTGATACTGTCCTGTATGACTTTTGTCGACTTTCGAAGAGAGTCAACTTCTTTTCCTTCAAGGTCTTTTAGCTGGGCTGTTATTTTAGTGCACAGATCCTCACTTTCTCCGAGCCGGTCCATTCCATCGGTTAGTTTATCAGCACTTTTTCGAAGACGGTTGTTTAGTGTACGTTGAGCGATTTTTACTCCGTTGCGGTTACCCAGCCTTGGATCATCATTTACTATTACAAAAGTAGAATCGGTTTCTTTGTTCAATGTCAATACCAGTTTGTAGGTGCCGGGTAACACCTGGAAGCCACCGGGTTCTGGTGAACCGGGCTTCGGCCTGGGTGTGCCGGGCTGGCGAAATCCTTTTTCTTCCATGAACCAATACTGGCGGTTAAAACCACTATCTGCCTTCCATTTCAGGTTGCGGATATTTTCATTTTTATCATTGTATATTTTAACAGTTAAGCTATCCATTTTACCTTTTTTAGTGACCGTATCGGCACTCTTGCCAACAAAGTAAGAGATTGCCGCACCCCTGCTCCGGTTGGGAGCATCCCAGAGACCCATCGTACTCCATTCATAACCCGGTGCAGCACGGTATTGTGCCTGATAAGCATCGGGTGTCGCGAATGCTGTCAGCCTTTTAGGAAGAACAGCATTGCCCGCGGCTATTTTTCTTAATGGACGAATATCATCCAGTATCCATAAAGCCCTCCCGAAAGTGGCGATGGCCAGGTCCGCTTCCCGTTCCTGTATCGCTAAATCATACGTAGATACGGAAGGATAACCATTTTTCCATTGCTGAAAACTATTGCCGTTATCAAAGCTTACCCAAAGTCCTTGTTCTGTTCCTGCAAAAATTAAATTTGGTTCTGCAGGATCTTGCAACACACACAAAGCATAGCCGGTAACTTTTTTTTCATCCACCAACCGGGTCCATGTTTTGCCAAAATCAGTTGTTCTGAAGATATAAGGTTTGAAATCACCCCGTCGGTAATCATTCGCCACTACCAATACCTCACCTGCATTATGCCTGGATGCTTTTATTTGTGGTATCCAGCAACCAACTGGTAAACCGGGGATCTTTCCCCGGAAATTAGTCCAGGTTTTTCCATCATCTGTTGTCAGTTGTACATTGCCATCATCTGTGCCAGCCCAGATTACTCCTTTTTGTTTTGGTGATGGCTCAATGGCAAGAATGGTACAGTGGTTTTCTGCGCCGGTAATATCCAATGTCAGTCCACCGGTGTTGCTCTGATCCATTTTTACTGAATCGTTTGTTGTCAGGTCAGGCGAGATGGTTTCCCAACTTGCGCCTTTGTTCCTGCTCTTATGTACATGCTGGCTTCCGTAATAGATCGTGCTTTTATCAAATGGGTCTTGAGCAATGGCCGCATTCCAGTTGAAACGAAAAGCCATTTTTTCGTCAGTGCCGAGATAAGGGGGACGGATATTCCATCGCTCACCGGTTTTATAATTAACTCGTCCTACTGCACCGCCCTGGCTCATACTATATACCCAGCCATCACCGTCTGGGTCAGGCATGGCATCAAAGCCATCTCCGCCACCGATATTGCTCCAGTAATAGTTACGGATACCTCCATTGGTCCAGGCGTAAGCAGGGCCCAGCCAGCTGCCATTGTCCTGCATACCTCCCATTACGTTATAAGGAATTTCATTGTCAACATTGATATGATAGAATTGTCCGACAGGCAGTTTTTCATCAAATACCCAGGTCTTGCCGCGGTCTCTTGAAATACCGATACCTCCATCATTTCCTTCAATGATCAGGTTAGCATCCTGCGGGTGTATCCACCAGGCATGATGATCGGGGTGGATACCAGCATAAGGAATCATGGTACTAAATGTTTTTCCCCCGTCTTCGCTATAGGTGATCGTGGAATGGATATCATAGACACGGTTTTCATTTGAAGGATCCACATAGATCTCCTGGTAATAAAAAGGGCGGTCTGTTACTTCGGTGGGATTGCTGTTGACCAGCTGCCATTTAAAGCCACCATCATCACTTTTATACAGGCCGTTCTTCGTTGCTTCTATTTTGGCATACACCCTTGACGGCATACTACGGGCAAAAGCAATACCGATCCTGCCAATCGATCCATCAGGCATTCCATCTTCTTTGGTCAATTTTTTCCAGTTCTTGCCACCATCAATTGTAATGTACATACCACTGCCGGGCCCACCGCTCTTCAGTTGCCAGGGCAGGCGGTAGTGCTGCCACATGGAAGCGATCAGCTTATTGGGATTGGAAGGATCCATGACCAATTCTGCACATCCGGTGGTATCGTTGGTATAAAGAATCCGGTTCCAGGTCTCTCCTCCATCCGTTGTTTTATAAACACCTCTTTCGGGATGCTGCGCATATGGATTACCAATAGCAGCAACATATACTGTATTGGGATTGTCGGGGTCAACGATCACCCGGTGAATATTTCTTGTTTTCTCCAGGCCCATTCTTTTCCAAGTTTTACCTGCATCCAGGCTTTTATAAATGCCTTCGCCGATGTTCAACGAATTTCTTGGATTACCCTCACCGGTTCCTGCCCATACTATGGAAGGGTTGGATTGCTGGATGGCGAGCGCCCCGATATTCTGTAGTGGCTGTTCATCAAAAATGGGTTTCCAATCGGCACCTGCATTTTCTGTTTTCCAGATACCGCCGGAAGCAGCGCCCACGTAAATGATAGCAGGATTTTTATGCACCGCATCAATGCTAACAATGCGGCCGCTCATACCGGAAGGCCCGATATTACGGGGTTTCAGATTTTTAAATTGATCCAAGGAGATTTTTTGTGCGGCAGCAAGCAGGCAAATAATAAAAGAGACAGTGAGCAGAACAGATTTTCTCATGTAAGTCAGTTTTGAAAGTTTAAACTTACTGATAAACAGGTCGGCTTCAAAATAGTTTATATGAATGGCGAGCACATCAGCATTTGTCTTTAGTAAATACGAAACAGATTTTTTTAGCGCAGACCAGCACTGCTGACAATTTTTTCTTCGTATCAAAAAAGTAGTATATATAAAATGCAGGATTACCAGATATTAAATAGTCGTTTTGTTCAGCAACTCTAAGTGACCTCGAGTATGCCTGCGGGAAAAATACGTGTTGGCCACGACTTGTACCGTTCGGAGGCGGGAGATATCTTCCCGCACGAGTCTTCCCTTATGAGCACTTTCCCGATGATGTCTCGCCTATTATTGCAACAGGTTGTTGAAAAGTTGCTGGCGGACTCCTCGGTTCTTAATTTGGCCTAACGGAAGTGCATTTTATTGGCAGCTCCAGGCTTGGGGTATATAATATTAACAGGGACCTGGTGAACCCGACGACAGGAGAAAATACTAACTTTGAGAGAGGAAGAAAGTTCTTTGAATTGAGTAACCATTTAGGAAACGTACTGGTGACTGTGTCTGATAAGAAGATAGGAGTAGATGTTACTCCTGCCGATGGAATTATTGATTATTATATGGCAGATGTTATTACTGCTGGTGATATGTACAGTGGTGGGATGGAACTGCCAGGGAGAACTTACTCAAGTGGAACTGGTTACCGATACTCTATAAACGGACAGGAGAAAACTCCTGAAATAGCACCGAACACAACTACT
>JAWXCO010000197.1:0-8199 GCA_034408705.1 Bacteroidota bacterium | reverse complement strand
ACATCAACGACCATAAAATAAATGCTATAGAAGAACTGCTGCCGCAAAATTATGTTGAACTATTGAATAAAAAATGAAGGGGTTGGCTAAGAGGATACTCAACATCGTCAATTTGTCCAATTGGGCTAGGTAATGGAGTACCCGGCAGCCAATCAAAATAGACATAGTGCACATTTCCGTTGAAAATTTCAACTTCATTTGTCATTAGCATAATTCCAATAAAGGGTTTTCCGGTTGGAATGTAGGATATGTTGATAGGAATTTGTAACATTAAACCCACAAAAGCACTAGAGTTGAAAACACCGGGAGTGTCGCCCAAATTAAATGAGCCACTCAAAATGGTGTAGTATGGATAAGGAATTGGTTTGCTCATATTTTAATTATTTTTTTAGGCTTACTCTAATCGGTTTTCAGCTCCCCCGTTTATTGTCAAAACTATCTTTTTATCTCAATTGTTTAAGTCGGTCAGTCCCGAAGGCCTTGACGCTAACGGCCAAGGCTTCCTTCTGGGCTGGTATTTTATAACTGTCCGCCCAGCAAATAAAGCCGATTGAAACTCCAGACGATGGCAACGGAGTTAGTTTTCAACTGACGACTTCATTAAAAAAAAGATAAAAGAATCAAAAAAAGCAATATTTGCGGTCCATCGTGGCAAGCGATTGACAACCTTTCAACTTTCTTTATTTATTCAACATTCTCAAGACAACATAGAATTACCTATTCTCAAAAATCTTTACCTTTTAATGAAGAAACTTCTGATAGTATATCCACGTATCTGCCAAGAACTAAATTAAAGTCTATTGACACTATAATATCTGGGGACACTTTCGGTAAAATATGTTTTTTAGCAAACTCCAAATCAATTAAACCACTATTAAGGTTATAATCATCACAAAACATCGGATAAAATGTTTGAATTTTTGCTCCGCTTTGCACTAATGCCCTTTTTTGAAAAGAGAAGAGAACCTCCCCTTTGATATAGTTGCCCTCAAAATAAAATACAAGAAATTTCATTTCCCCTTTTTTATATAATTGACTATAGTGAGTAGCTTTACTATTTTTGAAATATCTCTTACATGATTTAAAGCTAAATTTCCCTGTAAGGTATGTATTGATTTTTCCGACTGAGGTTTCGTCCTCTATCACTTTATATTCAATAAACTCAGTCTTTGTATTTAATACTCCTTTGCAAACACTACTTAAATAGTTATCAAATTTCATAATTAAACTATCTACCCTGGTTTGGGAAAGAATCATTGTATAGAAAAAGAGAGCGGTTGTTGTTAAAACAATTTTCCTCATCGTTATTCTTTTTTAGTAGGTTCATTATTACCTGCAGGTTCGCATCCCATTTCCTCAATCTGCTTTCTTTCCTTTTCATCTACTTCTTTTCTTTTTTTATCTAATTCACTTTGTGGCTGACACGAATTTGGCAATTGACACCATTTCGATCTTAATGAATATTTTCTTAATGGAATAGTTCCAACACTAGGGTCATTATATTGAAGTTCCACCCCATATGCCATCAGTTCAAAGAAAGTCCCTCGCTCATGAACTTCACCGCCGGAAAGAATAATATTCCCTGTAGTACCTTCCGATTCTCGAATAATTTTTGCCATTCCAGAGGCTTTATGAACAACCTCATGTAAGCCAACTCTGCTTAAAAACATCATCGCCCCTGAGATGTCAGCATTAATTTGTGCCGAAAAACGACTACCATCACCCAACATAAATTGATGTTTAGTCAACCCATTAATCTCCCTTGCGGATTCCAATCCTATAACTTCTAAAGCAATTGCTTTTAATCCTTCATCAAAATACATTTTAGGGCCTGTGGTTATTGCGTATGAACTGTTTTCTTCAAAGCCTCCTCCATTTCCCTTCATTAATGTTGGGTGAGATTGCTCTTCGCCCTTTTTGGGTTTGAATGTACTTGCATCGCCCCAGTGAAACTCTGGACCTTTTCCGTCTTTTAAAATTTTATCCTTAATAAACTTAATGTCAGGAACACCTGTTGCAGCTTGAAACGCTTGAAATCTTGGGTCACTTTCATCCTTCCAACTATCCACCTCTGTTCGAATCGCCTCAATTACCTTTAATGCAGCGTCTCTATCCTTTCCGGTAAGATGTTTTATTTTGAATCTACCTTTAATGTCTACAAAGAATACAGGATTGTTTCCAACATAAGTATAAGGAGATTCTTGAGGGTACTTAGCCTGCAATGGGTCAACACTTAGCCAACGACCCAATCGAGCATCGTGAACCCTGTCTCCGAAGTCATACGAACCTGTAGCAATTTCATTACTTCTTTCTTTTCCACTAAATCCATACCTAGCAGACTGGCCAAATTTCCTTCCTGGCATATCTGACCCAAATACAAAATAGTCGGCAGCACTTACAATATCCGGAGTATAATAGTCTATAATAGTTCCGCCACTGCTTACAGCAATCTTTCTGTCACTAATTGATACTAATGTAGAATTTAAATGATTGCTCACTTCAAACGCTTTTCTACCTCTTTCAAAAACAGTTATTTCTCCAATTGCCAGAGTTGTCATATCCCTATTGATACTATTTATGCCTATTCGTTTTGTTCCATATAAATGAACTTCACTTTGTGTAAGATGTCCATTGTTTAAATCACTTCTTTGTTCATAAACACTTAACACATTACCTGATGCATCACGCACATAGAAAGTTGTCTTGCCGTTGGACACTTTACTTAGCCGGTTGCCATTGGCATCATACGTATATGTAACTGTGCCGCTTGTTTTTGAAATGCTTAGAATCTTTCCATATAAACTCCAACCTATATTACTAATTCCTTCTTTCGTATCGGTTTTTAAGTTGCCCATTGCATCATAGGTATAATTTTCATCTGGTTGGTTATCTATATCATCTGTATAATTAGCATCCCCAATCGCATCCTTTACATGACGCAGTCGGTTATTTACTAATTTACCACCGCTAATATTATAACCATAAGTAAGATTATCCATTGCCAGTGCTGTGCCTCCGGTGGTAGTTCCGTTTCTCAGGTATGTTTTTATATTCCCATTGGCATCGTAGGTAATTCTCTCTTTGTAATTACTACTAGCAGTAGGCATTCCGCTTGTCCATGTATTGTTTGTATTAGCAAACCCGCCAAAGGCATCCATACTAATTATCCTGTTCAACTGGTCATAAGCATATCCATATAGTTGTGCATCTCCCAGCTTGAGTATATTCACCATCATGCTGGCTATATTACCATTAAACAGCGGCTTGGCTACCGTTGAAGCATCCGTATTTGTAAGGTCGAAAACATTACTTGTAAAGGGAGTTATAGCTCCATTAATGGCTTTATAATCACTAACAGTAACACTGTTTATTACAGTACTGAAATAATTCAGGCTGAACCCATACGCATCTCTTGCTACTAAACCATTAACACCACTAATTTTTCCATCACCACCCATATCATAGCTTCCATCATTAACAGCGGTTGCATTTACTCCCTTCAGCCATCCTTGAAGGTTATAGGCATAATCCACTCCCTGCACCTGTTGTTGACCAAGCACTGTTCTTGCCAGCGGCCCATGCTTGTAATACGTATAATTGGCATCTCTTTCCCAAATCAGGCTATCATGGCTGGTATATACATCGGTCAATTTATTCTCCGCATCATAACTGTACCGGTGATAGAACCTGTCGGCATTCGTAACCCATTGGTTAGTTACTGGACTTACGTATCCGGGCTGGTAGCTTACCATATTTACTTTACCACTTATCAGGTCGTAGTTGTAAGCAATTCTTTTAAACCGATGCCCGGCCTGATTCATAATATTGGGATAAGTACTATTGCCAAAGTCTTGTAGCAGGGTATCTACATTACCGTGGAGGTTATAACTAAATAATATTTTTTCCGCTTTTACCATTTATTGCTAAGTGCCTGCTTTGTATTTTTTTACTTTTTGTACCGATGCTTTTATACTACACAATATAAAACTTTTTGGCTTATGTATATGTATGTTCATGTGTGTACCCAGCTGATGTAATGTACCTGGGCTGGGTGCTGCTGCCCATGTCGTCCCTGCCCTTGCATGTATGAGGTTATAAAAATTTAATGAAGCTTAAAAAATAATACTGCCACGCTGCAAAGTATCAGAGGGCTGTATCGGCGAAAAAAACTTATTTGATTGCCCCGCATAAACTTTAAAGTTTAATACAGCTTACGGGCAATCGAATAAGTTTTTTTTGCAAACCAAAGCCGCCGGTATTCTCTTCAAAGTATCAGGGACTTGCGGCGGCTGCGGTAGTTTTTAAAGCCCAACAGCCTCCCCTAACCCCTCCGAAGGAGGGGAACTATCTCAGCGGATAAAAAAATAAAAGAATAGCGAAGCTGCCATGCTGCCGCAGGCGCTGCTGTTGACCGACTGGAAGGAGACAGCATAAAAAAAGAAAATGCTTTAGCATACAACTTGGGGAAGCGTTGGCTGTCTTTGGCACGGCTGCAACAAAAAAAATAAAATGGATTGGCTGCTTGGGGTGGCTTTATTTTTTTTGTTGGTGCGGTGGTGGCTACTTAGCATAATGTGATGTTATAGGCTTTTATCTCCGGGCATGTTTACATGAGTGTTGGCTAAAACGCCTATAATGCCACATTATGTTAATGTAGCTTCAGGCAGTTTTTTTGGGCGTGGGTTTTTGCTTCGTGGCGTTAGCTGCACTTGTTTATTTTTTTGCAAATACATTTTCAACAACAACTATTTCATTTGCAAAAAAATAAAGTAGTGCAAGTGTGTCGGCTGCAAAAACCATGACAAAAAAAACTGACTGCAACACCGCAGAAGGCTTGGTGCTGTGGGTACTGAGCTTGTCGAAGTATGTGTGTTGGGTTCCAAGCCTTAGCCGTGCCTGTGGCTGGGTTTGCCTGGCTTTGCTTTCTGCTGATGTTTATATTCAACTGCCCGGCTTTATTCTTAGCCAAACGGATGATGCTTTGTTAGTTGGTCGGTTAGTGTGTCCATTTCCTGCAAGGCATATCTTTCTGTACTGTCTATGTAACGATGCCCTGCCATGTATTGCACCTGCCGTTTGTTGTATTGTTTCAGCCAATATAAAATTACACTGGCCCGTATGTGCTGCACATTTTTTATTTGTGGGTTGATGCCTTTTAAACTTTGTGTTGTATATTTTACATGAGCATACACATTGCCCGGTATTAAATAATCTTCTCCATTTCTTTTGGAATAAGTTGCTTCTAATAATTTTTCTCTTGTGCCGCCGTGTATGTAGGTGTGTAAGGTTAAAATCTGTTGTGCCGATAATTGTAATGTTCTGCTGTTGCTTCTTGTTGTGCTTGGAATATAAATTGTTCCTTCATTAATGTTGATGTGGTTTACTTCCAACCTTTCCAACTCTCCACTCTGTAAGCCTTGCCATATCAACAAACCTGTAATAATAATGCTTCTTTCGTGGGCTAATTCCATTTTTTCTTTGCTGTTTTCCGATGCCTGGCTATGGTCTGATTTTTTATACTCATGGTACAGTTTTTCTAATTCCTCATAGCTTAATGGCTGCTCTGTTACTGTTCTTGCTTTGCCTTTTATTCTTAATGTACTTGCCGGGTTGTGGCTTACTGTTTCTGTTACTCTTAAAAAATTAAAGTATTTTTTTATACTGGTTAATCTTTGGTTGATAGTAGATACATCTTTTTTTCGCTGTTGTTCATACTGCACATAATTTAATAAATCCCTGTACTGTAAATTTTCCATTTCATCCAATCCGTTTGCTGCTGCCCATTTTAAAAAAGTAACCATGTCCTGCACATAACCTGTTACCGTTTTTGGCATGTATTTTTTTTGCTGCAGATAATTTGTAAAGGTTTCTTTCTCGCTTTTAAATTCATCATTCATGGCGGTTGTCATTTACAATGTGAGTATAAATTTGTGTTGATGATAAACTGCTATGCCCTAAAAACTTTGCAATATCTTCTATGCTCATACCGCTTTGCAAAAGGTGTGTGGCAATGCTGTGGCGTAAGCCGTGTAATGTAATGCTGTTGGGTAGTTCAGCACACTTTAATAAATATTGCAACCGCTTTTCCGGCTGGTCTAACCGCTGTGCATATTTGCTTATTAAAAATGCTTCCGTGTCAGGGTTTTCTTTTTTGGGTGTAGGGTTTCCGTCTCTGTCGCTGTAATATTGATACTTGCTGTGATGCTCATATAAAAACCATTCCCTGCCTTCTTTTAAATAATCGCCGATGTCTGTTATATGCTTTGCTGCAATGGGTACATAGCGTTGTTTGTTGCCTTTGCCTTTTCTTACAAACAATAATCTTTTGTGTAAGTCAATGTCGTTAATATTTAATTGTACGCCTTCGGTTCTTCGTAATCCACAACCGTAATACAATGCAATGATTGCCCTGTCCCGTTGCCCCATGGCGGTTTGATTATAAGGGTAGGGCAAAAAGGTGGCTTCGTATATTTTTTTTATTTGCTCAATGTTCAGGATATTTCTTTCTGCACTTTCATTAGATACCCGTTCCAATACTATATCAAACACATAACGCCCTGTGCTGTTTACATAACGGGCAAGTGCATAGATGGCTGATACAATATTGTTGATGCTGCCGCCATGCAAAGCCCCTGCTGTTCGTTTGTTTTGCCGTCTTTGCAAATAATCCATAAAATCTAATTGCTGCAAACCGGTTACGTTGGTGATGCTGCCGATATGTTTATTTTCTAACCAGTTAAAAAACTCCTGTACATACCTTGGCCAGTTTTTTACCACCTGGGGGGAGTAGCCTAATATTTGTAAAAACTCTTTGTAACCAACCAATAAATATTTATAGTGGTGTGATGTTATTTCTAAACTGAGCATAATTATTTTTTGTGGGTGATACCTTTTTTAAATTGATTTACTACAACTGCTTTGTATAATGCAGTAGGGATAAGACTTTAAGCAGAAGTAAAAACATTACAACCGCTTGCAACCACTACAACCGTATGCCTTACTTCTTTGCTTTCTTTTCGGCTGCCTGCAGCTTGTGTAGTATCGTATCTAATGCAGTATTGATAGTGCTTTGCAGCTTGTTGTATTCTTCATAGCTTACCACTTCGTATAAAAACCCTTTCTTCTGATTGCCTGTGTTGTCTTCTTTTCTTTTTATAAATCCATAGCTTACTATTTCTGCCATATACATTTTATAAGTGCCTGGCTTTTCTCTTAATGCTTCCCGTATTTGTTTATTGGTGAACGATTTTATTTTATTGGTTTGCAGATATTCTTTGAGCCGCTCTAAAAACTTTCTGCTGGCATAACCCAACTCGTCTGCTTTTTTCAGTAAAATATTTTTCATCAGTTCGTTGGCTTCTGCAATATCTTCTAATGTAGTTTCAATATAAATTTCGCCGGTCTCTTTATCAACCTTATGTTCTCTTTGATACTGTTTGTAAAAGGTAACTGCTTCAATAAATGCGATGTAGTGGGCATTGGTTCTACGTGGCTTAAATACTTCTTTGGGTATTACAAGCTGCTCTGCATAAGGGTTTGCAACGGTAATGGGTTGTAATACCCTTTGTACATTCTGCAAAAGTTTTTGTATTTTCTGTTGCCGGGTTTCGTCTATTTTTTTTGCAGATAATTTTCTTTGATAGTCCATTACCCGTTCGTCCTGTGCTTCGCTTTCATCTAAATAAATTAAAAAGCTGCGGTTTGCATTGTCCTCATATACATGCTCACTCGTTGTGCAGCCGCCTATGCTTACCGGGCCTTTTACGGTAAGGTGCAATGTTCGCTGGTTGCCGTTGCGGTCTCTGATGGTTATCGTTTTGCTTATCTTTTGTTTGCTTTGTAATTCCCGGATGGGATAGAGTGCTGCAAATACACCGTCGTAATCTTCTATCAAAATAAGTTTATGCCCAAGGTCATCATCGCCGTAATAATAAAATGCATTGCCGCTTACTGATGTTAATTCTATCTTATCTTCCTTCGGTATCAGTTCGCCAACCTTTTCCTGCAGGTGGCTTTTTCCTGCGCCACTGCTTCCAAAACTTATAATGTGCAGTGGTCTGTTTGTTTTGCGGCTGGTAAAAACCAAATACATAATAAGCCTGTTTACTTCTTCTCCAATTACGCCACTTTGTCCAATGCAGTCGTTTGTTTGTTGTAATAAATTTTGTTGCTTTAAAAAATTGATGGATTCCGCTTCTT
>JAWXCO010000196.1:0-19459 GCA_034408705.1 Bacteroidota bacterium | reverse complement strand
GTACAGGTTCTCCAGTTCCGCCTTTGCGCCTGTCTGTAAGTCCCGGCGGCTTTATCCCGGATGCAGTTAACACTTCTGGCAACCTGTAACGAATGTTAATTCTTTGAAACAATCATGTGCATCGTTTCTTTTTGCATCGGTAACAATTATCGAGACATCACAGCCGCTTCACTATGCGTTCGGCTCTTACAGACGCACCTGTTGTACAGCCTGCACTGAGCAACGCGAATGTGTTCACCACCCTGCTCCTTAGAGCAACGCAGCATACAATCGGTTTGATGGTGAAGGTTGCTCCACTTCTCCCATCGAGAGGCCAACTCTCATCGCAAAGGCAGCTTCACTGGACACACACATTGGGTTTGGCAATATTGGGGCATGACTTTGTTATCTTCATCTTTAACAACATGGCAGCAGTTGTTTAGGCAGGACAAACATCGGTGGGCTTTTGTAGGTTATCTTGTACATTTGTTTTTAATCGGCAGTGGTTCCGGGCAGACGTTTTTCAAATCCCCCAACATCGCCAAGCCCGAACGTTAGCTGCTATACTATTACGACATGCATCCATTCTTCATTTGTAATCAAGACGAAGTTCAACTCAAACTTGAGACCCTAAACAAAACAGGAGTATCTGATGACGGTTGGACACATTTTTATCAAAACAAAAACGCAAATGAAAAATGGCTTCTGACAAAGTATAATTCAGAATATCATGGAGGTGGTGTGACAGTATTAAAACGTCTTCCAGAGCCGACAATTCAAGAGCTTATTAACCTTGTACTTACTTCGGTTGACACAAGTGACATAATTGGCGCATCACTTGAGCTTTCAGAAAGAGAGAGGTACAAAAAAGAAGATTTTAGAGACCATTTGATTAATCGACTATTGCAGGTTGACACTTCTAACTTGACCGACTTTGAAAAGGAAAGACTAAGAATCATTATTTATGAAAGTGATTTGTATGATGCAACAAATCGTAGAAATATAGTTGGGAAACATTTTACAGAAATACAAAAAGACGCAGATTATTATCAAACAATTTCACAAAAAGCAAAAAAATACTTGGTGACATTGAGAAGTACAGCAGCTAACATTAAGAACAATAGCCGAAGTCCCCCACAAAAGACCCCCCCATTAAAAAACTATTAATGGGGGGGGGGCGGTTATTGTTTGTTGACCGACACCGGGCTATAAGTACATTTTTTGTATAGGAGGATAAGTAGCCCTTTTATTTGCACGAAGGGATTGCAAACTCTTTGCTGCAACTATGTTAAGTGCTTCAGTTCCGTGCTGAACGTTTTCCAAATGCCCCCACATCCAAGCCTTGACCGTTGGGCGAAATTACTTTTGGCACTTCAATTTTTAAGCACCTTGGATATTATACCAATTATTGGTACTTTTACAAAAAAAAATTCTATGGCTCGTAATACCTCTATTTTATTGGGTGAACATTTTGAGGACTTCATTTCTGCTAAAATCTCATCGGGTAAGTATAATTCCGCAAGTGAAGTTATCAGAACTGCCTTAAGGCTATTAGAAGCAGAAGAATTAAAAACGAAAATCATTTCTAAAGCGCTGCTCCAAGGTGAAAAAAGTGGATTTGATAAAAACTTTGACCCAAAAGTTCATTTAAAAAAACTTCACAGTAAGTTTTTATGAAACCGCTACCGTACGTAATTAGTAAAAAAGCAGTTGCTGACATAACGCAAATCTGGCTCTATACTGTAGAAAAATGGTCTGTTGATCAAGCGGACCGTTATTATAACCTACTATTTGACGAAATCAATTTTATCTGTAAGCATATAAATGCTGGCAAAGATATGGAGCATGTTCGAAAAGGTTATCGGGCATCAAAAGTTAAATCTCATCTCATCTTTTATCGCATCCAAAATAATACTGTAGAAATAATCAGAATACTTCATGAACAAATGGACATTGAAAATAGACTTACAGATTAAGCAACTTCGCCCAATAAGAGGTTTTCTGCTATGCTTGCTGAAGAATATGTACTCATCTTTTGTTCGCTATCAACTTCAGTTCGGGCACAAAAAAGATCAGCATTTCAGCTGATCTTTTTTTGTGAAATATCTCCATCGAAAATCTTACGCTGTTTTTAATATCCCGATATCATTTCCCTTCCAGTCCGGAAAGAGTTTTGCTTTATCCTTAATCTTTAAATGCCCGGAAGCTACTTCGGTAAAGATGGACCGGAAATCGGTAGTAACCGGTAAGTCCCTCCTGTCTTCTAAATTCTCCATACTCAATTCAGGAACGGTACCATGCACTTTGCCCCCATTCACATCATTCCCTATTATAAACATACAGGAACCACGGCCATGATCAGTACCATTCGATCCGTTCTGCTTGACCGTTCTGCCAAACTCTGTCATCGTCATCACTTCCACATCGTCTTGCATACTGCCTATATCGGTCCAGAAAGCAGCAATAGCGCCACTCAGGTCTGCCACATTGCGGGAAAAAGTTCCTGTCTCAGCTCCCTGGTTATAATGGGTATCCCAACCACCGGATTCGGTAAAGGCAATCTCCATTCCGACATCCATTTTTATTAATTGGGCAATTTGCTTCAACGAATTACCCAACGGAGAAACAGGATAAACAGCTCCATGCTCCGGTTTATAATTTTTGATCGCCGCTGATTTTAGCATCTTCATCGCTTCAAAACTTTCTTTCCCTGTTTTGTTTAGCAAGGAAGAAGAAGTATTATCATATAATTCTTCAAAACTTTTAGCGGCCGTATTCGTGGCCATTGGATTTCCTTTCATCTGGATGGCAAAATCATCGAGATTACTGATTGCGATGGCGGCTTCGTCACCATAAAACGATCTTGGCAGTGAGCTGGTAAGACTGACCGCCTGAAAAGGTGTTGCCCCATCATGCCCCAGCAATCCAACAGCCCGGTTCAACCAGCCGCTTTCGGTTCCTTTTTTGAAAGGTGTGCCGGATTCCATATAATCCTGCGCATCAAAATGTGAACGGGTTGTATTAGGAGAACCAACGCCATGAACAATGGCCAGTCTTTTTTCCCGGAATAAATTTTCAAACGCATTCATCGAAGGATGCAGGCCGAATCTTCCATCCAGATCGATCAACGGTTTATTGGCTGACTTAGCAGCACTTAAAAATAAATTCGGTCTTGCTTTCTGCAGGTAAGTATCGGTGAAGGGAGTCACCGCCATCAACCCATCCATAGCGCCACGCTGAAAAATACAAACCAGTATTTTATTCTTTTTATACGGCGACCAGAGTTTATGGCTTTGTGCAGCACGGGCTACAAAGGTTGGTACTCCTCCGATACCTGCGGTGATCAATGCCAATGCTCCGGATTTCAAAAATATTCTGCGGGATGCCATGGTAATTATTTTAATAGGTTAGCTTATTTTATTTACGCTGAAATTCAGGTGAGCCCAAAATAATTCCTACTACCTGCGCCAGCATTGTATTATTACCGGCGGCCATCTGCATTTGCCCTGGTTTATCTTTTTTCGGGTTGGCTTCTTTTAATAATTTACCTTCTGGTTTCTTTTTAGACTTCGCTTCATTCATCATCATTCCTTCCTCCATTGTTTCTTCATTATCCTTCATCGCAGCTTTGGCCCCATCTGTTTTACCGGCGGCCTCATCAACTTTTTTAATTAGTTCAGGATCATTCAGCATTGGCGTCAGGCGTTTGATAGTTTGTTCGATATCCCGTTCAGGCATTAATAATTTACCATAGGTCTTCAATGCATCTTCTGCACTTTCCGGTTCATGATTTTGGTTAATCGCCAGCAGATCTATTTTGATACCAGGAATTCGTCCGGAAGCAAGTGCCAAACCAAAATTCATCCGGTTCAATAAAGAGCCGGTGTTGATCCAGTATTGCCCCCGATCCGGAAAACCAGTAGGCGCCTGATAAGAATATACTTTTTGTCCCATCCTGGTCATCCAGGTAAATAACTGGTAAGGAGCTTCCACTTTTGCATTTAAACTGCGAACAGAACTGATCGCTAATTCAAAAGGAGATTTTGTTTTTTCACGCAAGGTATTCTTCACCCAGAATTCAGGGGAAGAGACCATCGTGATCAGCACTTCTTTGATGCTACCTTCTTTTTCCAAAAATGTTTTGGCCATTTTATCAATCAGGCTTTGTGAGGGGTTATCACTTACAAAACGGGTAGCCAGTTTGCGGGAGATAAATTTCGCTGTAGAAGGATGTGTAGCCAGCAAATGAATGAGTTTAACACCTTCATCATAACCAGCACCTGCCGGGAAATTGACACCCAATACTTTTTTCTCACTTTTATCATGTTTATTGGCAGCAAATAAAAAATCATCTTCTACTACAAAACCAAGTTGGTTCATTCGTTGCTGGCTGGGCCTGTTTTTAACTTTTATATTATATTCTACTTCCGGGTTCAGTGTCCAACCGGTCAGTATACGTGCTGCCTGTGTTACGTCCGTTTGTGTATAGCCACCATCCACACCCAGGGTATGGAGCTCCATGATCTCGCGGGCATAATTTTCATTAAGTCCCTGCATCTTTGGCTTTTTTACTTTGCCATTCGCATTTAATTTTTGCATAGCCGTATCCATCATCTCGTCTCTTCTGGCGGCTATTTTCTTTTGCAGCGGACTGGCATCTTCTTCGTTCACCGTACTTTTAAAATTATCAAGATAGGTAAGCATCGCCGGTGACTTGGCTGTTGCCAGTAGAAGGGTCTCAAATTTGCCAAATACGTTGGGCCGGATCACATCTCTTTCATAAGATGTTACAAACTGCCCTACTTCACCTTTTGCAATAGTGACATTAAAATGATTGAACCAAAAATCAGTCAGTACTTCTTTTAACTGGTTCTCTGAATAAGTGGCCCGGAGAATTTTTTGGTTGATCAGCTGACGAAACAATTCTGCCTGTGGCTTCAGGCCATTGGCATCCATATATTTTTTTATCTCCTGCCTATAATCTTTTTTATCAGCCGCTTTGGCAGAATCTTTATCAATCACCCCGTCCTTAATGGCTTTGCGTAATAGTTGTCCGCCTTTAGGATAGGTCTCTACGATCTGTGCATTGGTCATGGCCAATGATTCATATCCCAATAAAAAATTATTTAATGAATCGTCCCTGAAGCTGGCTTCTAATTGCGCTTTGAACCAGTCCTCTACTCCTTTTTTTGCCACCACATCGACCTGGCCGGGTTTTGCACCAAAACTAAAGCGGCTCATGATGTGGGCGGCCGCTTCTCTGTCTGTCAGGCCAGCTTGTTTATAAGGAAAACTAAAACTGGAAGACGACCCCTCCGATTGCTTAAAAGAAGACAATAATAAGCCAGCGGAAAGCGGCAATATCAGCAGGGAGAGGAGACTGAATTTCTTTTTCATGAGCCAGTATTTAATAAAATGCAGGGAAAGGGGCTAAAAACCTATTATAAAGGTACTTATAGACGGGAATTAAATCCATAAGTTTAAAATGTGTATAAACGGAAACTTTTAAAATTCAGTAGATTTGAATCCAAACGAAGAAGTAATGGCAACAGAAATAAAATGTCCGAATTGTGGTCACCAGTTTGAGCCCAATGAATCTATCCGGGAGGAAATAGAAAAAGAACTGCGTTCGAAGGCGGCTGACTGGCAAAAAAAGAAAAACGAAGAATTTCAGTTAAAACTGGAGGACGAAAAAAAGAAAATACAATTGTCGCTGGAAGAAAATATCCGTAAAAATATTAGCGGGGATTTTGAAAATAAACTCCGTTTGCTGGAGCAAAATAATAAGGAGAATGAAGAGAAGTTAAAAGCTGCCCGGCAAAAAGAAGCTGACTTTCTCCGCAAAGAACAGGAGCTAAAAAATAAAGAAGCCGAGATTGATTTAACTGTTCAAAAACAGTTGCAGAAAGACAGGGAGAAATTGACTGACGATATTCGAAAAATTGAAGAACAGAAAGTAGCGGCCCGTGACACAGAATACCAGTTGCGGTTAAAAGAGCTGGAAAAACAATTGGATGATCAGAAAAAACTGGCAGATGAAATGCGTCGCAAATCTGAACAAGGTTCTATGCAATTGCAGGGAGAAGTGCAGGAACTGGCTTTGGAAGAATTATTAACCGCCGCATTTCCCTTTGATGTGATCAGCGAAGTGGGCAAAGGAGTTCGTGGTGCCGATTGTATACAAACAGTACGCAATAATTTCGGTCAGGAATGTGGTAAGATCATTTTTGAAAGTAAGCGCACCAATAGCTTTGGCACTGACTGGATCGAAAAACTAAAAGCTGATCTGCGTAGCCAGGGAGCAGACGTGGCAGTGATCGTAACCCAGGCTTTTCCTAAAGAGATGGATCGCTTTGGCGAAAAAGAAGGTGTATGGGTCTGCAGTTTTGCCGAAGTAAAACCAATTGTTCAGATGCTTCGGGACGGTATCATAAAAATGTCTACCGCCTTAAAAAGCCAGGAGAACCGGGGTGATAAAATGCACCTTCTCTATGATTACCTGACGAGCAGGGAGTTCGCCGGGCAATGGCAGGCCATCCGGGAAGGATTTATGAGTATGAAACTCTCTATCCAGAAAGAAAGGGATGCCATGGAAAAATTGTGGAAGGCCCGGGAAAAACAACTGGAAAAAGTAGTGTTAAGTGCTGCGCATGTAAGAGGTTCTATTGAAGGAATTTCAGGAATGGATGTGGACCTGAACCTGCTTGAAAACAATACGGGTGAAGGCGAAGAATCATGATATTACCCAGGCCAGTACGAGCCCATCGAAATGCCGGTAATGAATAAGTAATGCTGTATCATTTTTAGCAAACAGGCAATCAATTGTTTCTGTTCCTTCATGTTGTTGCTGCAACTGAATTTCCCTTCGGAAATCAACCCCCCCGTTTCCATACCATTTGAACACGGCTTCTTTGGCCGACCAGAGCAGAGTGGGTTCATTGTAGTTCATCAAAGCTGAATTACCAACCCCGCCGGGAACAAGATTAAATAGGCTATGTTCTTTTGCACTGAGGTATTTATACATGATCCGGCCGATCTTTTCGACAGGTATCTCGATATCGACCCCTACCCTTTTATTACGGCTGACGATGGCTGCCGCATAATCACCACAATGAGAAATAGAAAAATGATACTGCTCATCAGGTAAAAAAGGTTTGCGGGTATCGGCGATCTCGATCAGCTGATAAGGGAAGTCGGGGAAAAGGAATTGCAATAAAAAGCGGCCTGCCAGGTGTTGCAGCCGCTTATGCGGATGTGTTACTTCCCGGTGCAGGGGCACATTGCCTTTGAAGAATTCTTCGGTCTCTTCAATTTTCCAGATACCCAGCCGGGTGTTTTCGTTGATTTGATGTTGAAAAAAAATCGGCATTAGTTAGTCTTTCCTGTTTACTTTGCCCCCATAATAAACCGAAGATAGAAAATGATACTCTCAGACACACGGATATTAGAAGAAATAGGAAAAGGTACGATCAAAGTTGTTCCCTACGACCGGGAGTGTTTGGGCAGCAATTCTTATGATGTACACCTCGGCAAAACCCTGGCAACTTATAAGGAACATATGATCGATGCCAAAAAGCATAACCAGATCGACTATTTTGAGATACCGGATGAAGGCATCGTATTATACCCGCATATTTTCTATCTCGGTGTTACGGCCGAATACACAGAGACCCATGCCCATGTTCCTTTTTTGGAAGGCAAATCCTCTACCGGTCGGCTGGGTATCGATATTCACGCTACGGCGGGCAAAGGAGATGTAGGTTTTTGCGGCAACTGGACCCTCGAAATTTCTGTCAAGCAACCCGTGAAAGTGTATAAAGGCATGCCGATCGGTCAGCTGATCTATTTTCCCGTAGATGGAGAGATCGAAGTATCCTATGATAAAAAGAAAAATTCAAAGTACAGTAACCAGCCGGATAGACCTGTGGAGAGCATGATGTGGAAGAATAATTTTTAAACCCCTTAATTCTAAAAGGAAGTAAGCTAAATAGGCAATCCCTGCAGCTACAATACCAATCAGGAGTTTAATTTCCAGATCGTATAATTCAGGATCGTAGCAAAGCTTACCCAACTAATATAAGGCACCAATAACCAGGCGGCTGTTTTGCTGATATTCCCAAAGGCAAAAATGGTGAGCAGTATAGCAACCCACATCACCACTATTTCCACAAAAGCCCAACCAGGTTGCTCCTGGTTAAAGAAGATAAAGGACCAGCAAAAGTTCAATACTAACTGTACGGCAAATAACAAAATGGCTGTTTTCTTTTGTACTTCACTGGCATCTGATTTCCAAACTAGGAACAAAGCAATTCCCATCAGTATATACAAGGTTGTCCATACCGGACCAAAGATCCAGGACGGTGGATTCCAGGAGGGTTTATTAATTGTTTGAAACCAGCTTCCCACACCGGTAGTAGTAAAAAACCCTGCTGTAGCTCCGATGGCCACCGGTATAATAATGGAAATGATCAGCTTTGACGTGTTATTCATGTCTATCAAAGATAACAACGGTTTTGCTTACAACGCTCCAGTTCCAAATTTCTTATAGTAGGCGATCAGCCAGGCCACTACTTCATTATAACTCCTTTTACCGGCTGGCTGGTTATTAGCTTTCAGGAAATGCCCATATCCCCACATCACAATAGGCTCTACCGGGTTTTTAAACCGCCGGTAAAAATCCCTGAACTCCTTTTGATCGTTGAGCACCTGCGGATGAGCCGTCCGTTGATAGGATTTTGCCAGCGCCGTATCCCTGCGGGCCAGTTCTCCCAGCGCATAGTTATACATATCATAGTAAACAGAATATCGAAAGGCATTTGAATTAAAAGAACGGCAGGCCAGGTATCCTACAAAATTGGCTTCATTCTCTTTTGCATAACCCAACTGGTGAGCCATTTCATGAGTGGTTACAAAGGGCTCAAGGAAACGGGGCACCGTTGTATTTACCTGCCCTTCCCCGGAAAAGGGATTGTAATACCCCTGGAAGCCCAAAAAATTTCCCAGGTAAGAAAAGAAAGAGGGTTTGATGGACTTTGGGTGATACGTCAAAAAAGAATAGGTCTTTGCTACTTCTTTGAAGGCATCCACCGCACTGCTGAACAGCCTGCTTTTTTTATTGAAGGAATCCCGCTGCGCTTGTGTAACGAAGGTTGCATAATAATTGGCCCTGCTTTGAATAGTATTCGTTAATGTATCCAGGTCCGCCACAGAGTAAGGCTTAACGTCTAATTGTAATTGATAAGCGATGCCGCGGCGATTATAGTTCAAACCCCAAAGCAGGTTGAAAAAAACATACAGAAACAGGAATATAAAAATGCCTTGTTGCATTGCCGCGACGAAATATTTTCTGGTCAGTTGCTTTTTAAACAACAACCTGAAAAACTTGAAGACCTTATAAAAAATCACGATCGTAAGAAAACCATAGAATAGATCCCCAACGCTGAAAGACACCCATCCAAACAGGAAACGCTGTACCCTGGCGATCACCGGATAGATGCCCTGGCTATAGTTTCGCTCTACCCAACCGGGATACCAGGATGCCCATTTAATGAGAATGGTGAGAACGATCAGCAATACCCAGCTCCAGCTTTTCATGAGGTGGGCAAATAACCGGGACAGGAATTTTTGCAAGTGATTAGTAATTAGGGATTAAGGAATTAGGCTAAAATAGCAAGATTTCGGTAAAAAAGCCCAAATTACTGATTCCAAATTGGCTAAAACCCCCTACCTTTGCACACTCTTTAAAAAGTTGATAAATGAGCCGCCGCCGGGAGTTTGAGATCGCTTTTGCGGGGTTAAAACCCGGGGTTCATGAATTTAACTATTCGGTTGACGACAAGTTCTTTGAGGCATTCCAACAGCAGGACTTCCGCCACTGCAAAGCGAATATAAAGCTGAGACTCGATAAAAAGAGCAGTTTTATGTTACTAAAGTTTGAAATCGGTGGTGCTTTGGAAGTAAGCTGTGACCGTTGCAACAGCAACCTGCCATTAGAATTGTGGGATGAGTTCAACATCACCGTTAAAATGGTGGAAGAACCTGACCTGATGAATGAGCAGGAAGAAGATCCTGATATGTACTATATCGCACAGGGCGACAGCCATGTGGATGTTGCCAATTGGATCTATGAATTCATCGTGCTGACCATTCCGATGCAGAAAGCCTGCAATTTTGAAAAGATGGATGGGCCACATTGCAACACCTCAGCCCTGGATGTGCTGAAAAAAATGGAAGCTAAAAAGCCTGAAGTAAAAGAGAACCCGATCTGGAAAGGATTGGAAAAGTTTAAAGACCTGGATAGTTAAATGATACCAGTGAAGAAATAAAAGTGCGGATACAATTGATATTTATAAACATATTTTTTGAATTTTAATAGTTAGGTTATGCCAAATCCCAAACGCAGACACAGTCAGCAAAGAAGTGCAAAACGCAGAACACACTATAAAGCTACTGCTGCTACTTTATCAACCGACAGCACTACCGGCGAACTGCATGTTCGTCATCGTGCCCATGTAAGTGAAGGAAAACTTTACTACAAAGGAAAAGTGGTAGCTGAAAAAGCACCCCTGAGAGCCCAGTAATAAGGCACTCTTCCAGCAATTTTTTATCCCGATATCTGTCGGCCCTGGTTGGGCCGATGGTAGTTATCGGGATTGTTGTTTTTTCAAACTTCAGTATCGAATGCATATTTTATTCTGCACATGAATATTGGTATAGATATGATGGGTGGCGATTTTGCCCCGCTGGAAGCAGTGAAGGGGGTGCAACTCTACCTGTCTGGTCATAATATTCCCGCCCAATTGGTATTGATCGGTGATAAAGGTACGATCGAACAACTCCTGGCAGAACACAAGGTACCCCCTGCTAATATTAAGGTTGTTCATGCGGAGCAGGTGATCGATATGCACGAGCACCCTACTAAAGCGCTGAAAGAAAAGCAAAAATCATCAATCGCTATTGGGTTTAATTTGCTCGCTTCTGGTAAAATGGATGCTTTTATCAGTGCTGGTAATACCGGGGCCATGCTGGTAGGCGCCCTCTTCAGTATAAAAGCCCTGGAAGGTGTGATCCGGCCAACGATCTCCAGTATTGTCCCTAAAGCAGAAGGCGGGACCGGTCTTTTACTGGATGTAGGATTGAATGCAGATTGCAAACCAGAGCAACTGAACCAATTTGCCATTATGGGTTCCGTTTATGCAAAGCTCATTCTGGGTATAGATAATCCTAAAGTCGGATTGATTAATGTAGGAGAAGAAGAAGGAAAGGGCAATCTGCTGGCACAGTCTACTTACCCTCTGCTCAAAGAAAATAAACATATCAACTTTATCGGCAATATCGAAGGCAGGGATGTCTTACTGGATAAGGCCGATGTAATGGTCTGCGAAGGTTTTACCGGTAATATTATTCTTAAATTGGCCGAATCTTTATACGGGATCAGTCATAAAAAAAATGTGAAGGAAGCTTATTTTGAACGTTTCAATTTTGAAAACTATGGCGGCACACCGGTGCTCGGAGTAGCCAAACCCGTCATCATTGGCCATGGAATCTCCGGTGCCAAAGCGTTTATGAATATGATCCACCTGGCGCAGATGATGATCGAAAAAGATGTGATGCAGAAAATGAAGGAAGTCCTTTCCTGATAAACACATTTTTTTTAAAAAATACCATTAAAAGGGTATCCCGGAGTTCAGCCGCTGAAGTATCTTTAGAGCAAACACCACCGCTTGAACTTACTCACCACCATCAGTATCATTGTGTTAGTATCCGTTAACGCGGAAGCTCAAACAAGTGATCATAATATTTCAGTCAGCAAAGCCCTGTTCATCCCCACAGAAAAAACAATACTGTATAAAATAGGCGATAGAAGTATTCCCGTAAAAATTTTACAGTACGGCTCCGTAAATAATAATATTATCTGTCTGAACCTCCATGATAATGAGACCACTTCTGTCAAGGCAGCCAGGTCGGTATTGGAAGAAACTGGTGGCACCCTGATTAAATTAGAAAATAATAACCAACGGGTTATCCGGTTCAGGTTAAAAGGAATCAGCTATGGATTTGACCCCAACCGGATGTTTTCCCGTGTTGGTATTGAGCAAACTTTGCGGGACAACCGTAAAATAAGCCGGGATGCGATGGATGAGGTGGAAAAATTTGCAATTCGGGTTTTACAATTGATACCGGATAGCATTTCCTGCGTTATTGCATTGCATAATAATACGGAAGAAGCATATTCAGTCCGGAGCTATTTACCAGGTGGCAATCGGGATGACGATGCCAAAGCCGTGTATGCCGACAGCCTTCAGGATGTTGATGATATTGTCTTTACGACAGATAGCCTTTTATACCAGCGTATGGCTGATAGTGGTTATAACAGTATCTGGCAGAATAATGAAAAAGCAAAAAAAGATGGCTCATTGAGTATCTATTTTGGCGAACGAAACAGGCCGTATGTAAACATAGAAACCCAGCATGGCCGGGTAACACAATACATTGAAATGCTCCAAAAATTACTAATGATCCTTGCAGAGCAAAGCAAGGAAATGCCCCAAACAGCTGATAATTTACAATAAGGGCTATAAATCATTAAAAACCTGTTGATAATTAATAGAAAAAGTTTTGGCATAAAGGAGCCGAGCCTGTATTTTTGCAATCCCAAAAACAGGGATGATTCCGTAGCTCAGTTGGTAGAGCAATACACTTTTAATGTATGGGCCCTGGGTTCGAGTCCCAGCGGGATCACCACTCTTAATTGAGAAAATAACAAAAGCCTTTAAACAAATTCGTTTAGAGGCTTTTTTGTTTTCGCACCTCCATAATTTCACAAACAATTACAAATTAACAGGTAACTGGTATCACTTCACTAGAGCATCCCGATTTTTATCGGGAGGGTCCTGGGTTCGGGTCCCAGCGGGATCACAAAGATCTTGGAACAAACCAAGGTCTTTTTTTATGCCAAACATGTACATTCTCTATTCGGAAAAATTGGGCATATACTATGTAGGAGCCTGTATTGACATGCAAAGAAGATTGCAGGCGCATAATGCAGGTCATTCCAAATTCACAAGTACCGGAGTACCCTGGAAACTCGTTTATACTGAAGAGTTTTCATCGCTTGCCGAAGCTAAAAAAAGAGAAACTAAAATTAAACGAATGAAATCCCGAAAGTATATAGAGAATTTGATTGCCGGGCGGTAGAGCATCCCGATTTTTATCGGGAGGGCCCTGGGTTCGAGTCCCAGCGGGATCACATTTATACACTTAAACCATTGATAATCAGTGGTTTTTCTTTTTAAAAAATAGTAAAAGGGAATTGAAAGGGGAATTGAAAACGATTAGTTGAATAATTGTACTACATATAATTACAATGGATGTCTAAAATATTTAACGTGTCAGTGAATACAGCAATATACAAAGCATACAACAATTGCTGAGACATGCCGATTTGCTGCAAACTCTTGTGTACTTACACGTAGCACAGGTAAAAAGCAAACCTGCCCACAGTCCGCTGGATACTTTGTACGACCTTATAAAACTATAAGCCATGAGCAAGCCGCTCTACGAGCTGGCACAGGTGATAAGTCAATTCAAGGAATCGTTTTTACAAAAGCATCAACCCTTAAAGCAGCATTTGTCGGTATTAAGTGCGCTGGAGCAATGCCGCACGGGATCGCTTGGCAGACATGCAGATCAATGCAATACCTGCGGGTATGTGCGCATCAGTTACAACAGTTGCCGCAACCGTCATTGCCCTAAGTGCCAGAACACGAATAAAGAACGCTGGATCGCAGCCCGGCTGCAGCAGTTATTGCCGGTGCCATATTTTCATGTAGTATTCACCCTGCCACAGGAACTGAACATCTGGTGCATGCATTATCCCAAAGCGATGTATGATTTTTTGTTTTCGGCCAGTAAACAAACAATTGAATCCTTTGCAAAGGATGAAAAACACTTAGGGGAAATGCCCGGAATGATCAGTGTGCTGCACACCTGTCTGAAGGACAGCTTTGGAGGGGACAAAACCTTTCGCTGCACCCGCACGTCCACATGATCGTACCCGGCGGAGGTATAACTGCGGCCGGGTATTGGAAATCAGCAAAACGCGACAGCAAATACCTATTCCCGGTAAAAGCCTTGAGCATCGTATTTAAAAACAAGTTCACGGAAGCCTTCCTGGAATTGCTGCAAACACAAAACAAGAGCATGGATAAAATTTACGGCAATCCCTGTATAATAAATTATAGGTAGTATATGCAAAGCAACCGTTCTTGGGAGCAGCAGCAGTAATAGAATACCTGGGTCGTTATACACACAAAGTGGCTATCAGCAACCACCGCATAAAAACCATATCGGATGGAAAAGTAAGTTTTAGCTATAAAGATTATGCCGACGGCTGCAAACTAAAACTGATGACACTGGAGGCTGCTGAATTTTTACGCCGGTTCTGACTGCATATCCTGCCGGCAAGGTTTATGAAGATCCGGCACTATGGCTTTTTGTCCAATACCAAAAGAGCCATGCTGGAACTGCAGCAAAAAGAAATGGGCGTGGCCGCACCACTACCGGTAAGCCCAGACTGGAAAATCATTGCCAAAATAATTACATTTTGATCCAGACCAATGCCCCTATTGTAAAAAAGGCATCATGCAAACGATATTGGATTTTGAAGCCAATGCACCACCGGAGTGGGAACTGAGGAAAATAAAAATACAGCAAAATAAAATAACAACAACAACCTGATTTATTCTATGAAATGATCAGAGAGGTCAAGCTATTACCGCAAACGAAAAAATGGAATAAAAAGCAAAAATAAATTGTAAACAGTAGCTTCATCAAACACGCTAATACCATTTTCAATAAAAACTACCCTTAAAATCTAAACAATGGGCGCTAAAAAGATAAACAACTTTTCCTGAATCCACGAGTTCTGCCATACAACCAATTATCAAAACCCGATAACAAATAGCCCGGATACCAAAGGTTCATATAACATAGGAATAAATCGAAGCTGCGCACCGTTTCATTCAATCCCTATATGTTGTTGCAACCTTGCTTTCCCCAAGATATGATGTTTTCCAATATCTGCACATACTTTGTCCCATTTAACTTTTTAGTAACTCAACTATTTTACTGTATAATATTCTTTCGTCAATTGGTTTTGAAACATAATCAGTCATGCCTACAGCTTTGCATTTTTCTACATCCACTGTTGTTACATCAGCCGTTAAAGCAATAATTGGAATTTTCGAATTCATCGTGTTGCGAATATATTCTGTGGCTTCAAGCCCATTCATTTCAGGCATCTGCAAGTCCATCAAAATAATATCGTAAGTTTCTGTTTGTAGTTTCTCAATAGCAATTTTTCCATTGTCAGCAATATCATATTTGAATTTGAAGTCATCTAATATTAATCGCATTAATAATTGATTGAGTTTAACATCTTCAACTACTAATATTTTTATGTCTTTAATTTCTCTACCCAATTCTACTTCTTCATTTTCTTTTTTACTTTCTCCATTGGTTTTTTGGAAGATTAAAGTGAAACTAAAAGTGGAACCTTCCTCAACTTTACTTTTTACAGAAATAGTTCCTCCCAGTTTTTCTATTAATTGTTTACAGATGGCAAGGCCTAATCCTGTTCCTCCAAATATTCTTGAAGTGGAACTTGTTGCCTGCTGAAAGTTTTCAAAAATAGATTCTAATTTATCTTCCGGTATTCCTGTTCCTGTGTCGGTAATTGCAACCTCAATGGTTGCTTTCTCTTTATCTTCATTCAATAAACGAACAGCCACTGTTATTTTTCCTTTTGCTGTAAACTTTAAAGCATTACTCAAAAGGTTTAAAAGAATTTGGTGCAAACGCACTGCATCACCTATCAATATTTCTGGAATTTTGTTGTCGTATTCTTTAACTAACTCTAAATTCTTTTCCTGAATTTTGATATCAAACATCTTAAGCATATTTGACATGAAGAATTCCATTTTAAATGGTATTTGTTCAAATGTCATTTTACCTGCATCAACTTTTGCTAAATCAAGAATGTCATTTATGAGAACGAGGAGTGCATGTCCACTCCTTTTTATGATTTGTAAATATTCATTTTGGTTTTCCGACAAATCTGTTTTCAATAATACTTGTGTAAAGCCGATAATGGCAGTCATTGGCGTACGGATTTCATGGCTCATGTTTGCCAAAAACTGCTGTTTTGATTTAGCGGCATCTTCAGCTACCAGTTTAGCTCTTTCCGCATTATTTTTTTCTTCAACCAATTTCAAAGTCTCCTTGTTCTTCCTATACAGTTCCACAAACACAGCCACCTTTGCTTTTAATATTACCGGATGAAGGGGCTTGAGCATATAATCCACTGCGCCAGCCTCGAATCCTTTTAAGATATTATCGGGCTCGTTCATTTGTGCTGTTAAAAAAATGATCGGAATGTATTTTAATTTTTGGCTTTGCCGGATCATAGTGGCTGTATCAAAACCATCCATAATAGGCATAAGAGCGTCTATCAGGATGAGGGCAAAATCTGCCTCCTTCATAAGGATTTTTAATGCTTCTCTACCGGAAGTTGCTCTTACAAGTTCATAATTCGTCTTGTCAAGAATCACTTCCAGCGCAAAGAGGTTCGGGAGGTGGTCATCAACTATTAATATTTTAGCAGGCGATTCAACTATCATATTTGAAAAAAATTAGTACAGTATGTTTCCCTGTTTAATATTCATTTTATTTATTTTATTTATTTTAGCCACACACGCATCAGCGATACGAGCTGCTCAATATTGACTGGTTTTGTGATGTAATCAGAAGCGCCGGACTCAATACATTTCTGCCTGTCGCCTTTCATCGCTTTGGCGGTAACGGAAATAATGGTTAAGTCCTTGTTCTCATTATCTGCACGTATCCGTTTCATGGTTTCATACCCGTCCATCTCCGGCATCATAATATCCATGAGAATAACATCAATGTCTTTGTTCTTTTCCAGAACATACAGGGCTTCCATGCCGCTTTCCGCAGTCATCAGATTTAATCCATAATGTTCCAATGCCGCGGTTAAGGCAAATAAATTACGCATATCATCATCTACGAGCAATATTTTTTTACCTCTCAAAATATCCTCGCGTGTGTGAACACGTTCAATGACATCTCTCATTTGCTCCGGCAGGTCTTTATGAACGCGGTGCAAAAATAAAGCAACCTGATCAGTGAGTTGATCGAGCGATCGAGCGTCTTTTAAAATAATGCAGTTGGCAAAACGGTTCAGCCGCTGTTGTTCTTTTTTGTTTAAGTCCTTTGCGGAATAAACAATGAGCGCTGTTTGAGGTTCGGACTTTTCAGCTTCTAATTCTTTAATAATATCCAGTCCTTCGGCATCGGGTAAAACGAGGTCGAGAATTATACAATCGAAGATTTTTTCACGGATGAATTGAATTGCCTCTTTGCCTGTTTCGGCAGTGGTAATTTCCACATCTTTGTATTCAACCGCTTTTACTATTCTGTCTAACTCCTGTCCGTTATCATCTATTATCAGCAGTTGTTTTATTTTTTTGTTGCTGAAATCATTGAGGTCGTTAAATAAATTTTTGATAGATTCTTCTTTTACAGGTTTTCTCAAATAATTTCTAGCTCCGCGTTTCAGCCCGTTGTTACGGTCATCTTCTCCTGAAATAATGTAAATAGGAATCTGCCTCAGCGATAGATCGGTCTTGAGGCGGTCGAGCACTTTCCAGCCGCTTGTATCCGGCATATTAATATCCATCGTAATCACATCGGGCTTAAATTCATTGATGAAATCAATCACATCATTTCCTTTTGAGGCAACAATCGCTTTAATTCCATTATCGTGTGCTTTGTCAACCATGATCTTGGCAAACCGCACATCATCTTCTACAATTAATAATACTTTATCGTCAGGTTTGATGTCTGTTCTGTCATCTCCCACTTCATCCACAAAGAACATTTCAATGTCCGATCGCTGTGAAATAGAGGCAGGCAGCAGTTGAGTATTTTGCACATCCACCTTTCCATCTGGTCCGGCAATCTGCCTCTTTGAAACAGCGGGAGAATAGTCAAGAGGAAGGAAAAGCGTGAACTTGCTGCCTAAATCTGTATCGCTTTCTAATTCGATTACACCGCCTAATAAATCAGAAAGTCCGCGGCTGATGGATAATCCCAAACCGGTGCCACCGTATTTTCTGCTGGTGGATCCCTCTGCCTGCTGGAATGCTTCGAATATTATATTTTGCTTCCCCTTAGAAATTCCGATACCTGTGTCAGAGATTTCAAACGCAATTACTGTTTCTGCCGACTCCAGATTTTCATTTTTTGTTTTCCAGTCTGCCTGTCCGGTAGCCAGGTTCTTATTTGCTTTGTATATTTTCAGCTTCACTTCGCCTTTCTCTGTAAACTTGAATGCATTGGACAACAGGTTTTTAAGTATTTGATTCAGGCGCTGCGAATCGGTATCAATATATTCAGGCAGATTTTCCTCCATTTCGACCGTAAATCTAAGATGTTTCGCTTCCGATATATGATTGAATGTTGTTTCAACAAGCTTGGAAATTTTAGAAAACGTGATTGGAGAGTAATTCACCGAAATATACCCTGATTCGATCTTGGAAAGATCCAGAATGTCATTTATGAGCTGTATAAGATCGTCTCCGCAGCCATTGATGGTTTTAGCAAACTCGATTTGTTTTGTGGTAAGGTTTCCATCGTGATTGGCAATAAGTTCGTTTGCTAATATCTGTAAACTGTTGAGCGGAGTTCTTAGCTCATGCGACATATTTGCTAAAAATTCTGATTTGTATTTCGAGGTAATCGTTAATTGATTTGCCTTTTCCTCGAGCGCTTTTCTCGCTTCTTCCACTTCGTTGTTCTTCATCTCCACCTCTTCTTTTTGATTGGCAAGCAGATGGGCTTTTTCTTCCAGCTGTTCGTTGGTGTTACTCAAAACTTCCTGCTGGCTCTTGAGCTCGCCAGCCAGCGACTGAGACTGTACAAGAAGTTCTTCTGTTCTTGAATTGGATGCGAGCGTATTTAATACGATACCTATACTTTCGGTCAAGCCATCCAGAAAATCCTGATGGGTTTGAGTGAAGGAATCAAAAGATGCCAGCTCGATGACGGCTTTTACCTCGCCTTCAAAAAGTACAGGGAGAACTATCACATTCAGCGGCTTTGCTTCACCCAGACCTGAACTTATCTTGATATAATCCTGCGGAACATCTGTGATCAGCAGGCGCGTCTTTTCCAATGCACATTGTCCTATCAATCCTTCGCCCATAGAAAATTCCGCGGGAACATTTTTTCTTTTTTTGAATGCATAAGACGCGATTAATATCAGCTTGGAATTCTGCAATATGTCTCCTTCATTCAAAAGATAAAACAAACCATGCTGGGCATTAACCACTAACGCCAGCTCAGAAAGTATCTTGGTAGTAACAGAATTTATTTCTTTCTGACCTTGAAGCATTTGAGT
>JAWXCO010000195.1:0-8940 GCA_034408705.1 Bacteroidota bacterium | reverse complement strand
TCATGGGAAGACGAATACCAGTTTAAATGTGCGGACGGAACGTATAAGCACATGCACGATAAAGGCTACGTGGTATATGAAAACGGGCTACCGGTAAAATATTAATATGAAAAACATATTCTCTTCCATCTGCACACTTTGCTCTTTCTAAGATCTCTGCGGGAATACCAGTCTGTAAAACCTCTATATGTTTCTCGTAAAGCGAATTAGCTACGGTAGCGGGTACCAGTTCATTGATGTTTTTACCTTTTGCTTTTCGCTCAGTAAGACCGAAATACTGATAGAAGGATTGACTGCCAAAGACAAGGTTGGAATCTTCATCCACTACCCAGGCCAGGTTCGGCGTTTGCCGCATAAACATATTGAACAAGGCATCCCGCTCCTGTAACTGGCCTGTCAATTTCTTTTCCTTTGTTACATCAGTAATATTGGAAACTACGGCATAGGGTACCTTCTTTTGTTCTTCAAACAAAGGTTGTGAGTTGAAATGCAGCCACCGCTGCTCACCGTTCCTGATCCTGATCACCAACACTTCCGTTTGTGGCTCACCGGTAGTCAACGCTTTCATAAAGGGGGTATCTTCAAAAGATATCAAATCTCTTTCTTCGCTTTTTATATCCCAGGCAGTATCCCAGAGATTTTTGAGATTTGTAAGCTGGTATAAACGCTCCAGCGTTGTACCAAATATTTCAGCAGCTTTATGATTAGCTGCAATCAGTTCTCCTTTCCGGTCCTGGAAAAGAACGCCGGCATTCAGACCCCCAACAATGAGTTGGTAATTTTTCTCCCCCAGCTGATTAAATTGTTTGATTCTTGCATCGTCAAGTATCTTATGGCCTACGCAGAGATAACTCTTTGTCTTGCTATTCTCCTCTTCCTGCAAACAATTGACCTCCCATTTCATCGGATGGTAATTACCGTTTTTCAGATAAAGCTCCATGGAATAAGGACTCTTAAGCTGTGCAGAATGACGGATAGCTGTTTTAAAATTGGTGAGATTAACGGGGTGGAGAAAGTCGAAAAAATTGGTAGCCACTTCCCGCGGGTTTTGCAGATGCAGGGTTTTTATCATATTGGCATTGGCACAGAAGATTTTTCCCTCTTCATTGATCAACGAAAGAAAAATACCCTGTTTTTGCTCGTACGATCCAATTAATTTTTTTATTGCTGACCACTTTGTTTTCATACGTCGCATGTCTAAAAATATTCCCTAATTAGTTTTTAATTTAATAATTCATTGATGATACCCGGTACCTGTGCAAAGTCATTGCTTTTATCCAGGAAATAACGGGCGCCTAATTCCTTGCATTGCTGTTTATAATAATCATCTGCATGGTTGGTGATCATGATTACTTCGCATCCTTTATTATTCTGTCGGATCAGCTTTAATAATTCGATCCCGTTCTTACCCGGTAGATTTATATCAAGGAGTACTACAGCAGGGTCTTCTGCTGCGAGTAAACGGCGGGCCTCATCATAGTTGGAGGCCACATTAATGTAGCCGATATTGTCTGCATCTTCCAGCAGGCTAATCATACGGTCAACAAAATTCATATTATCGTCAACGATGAGTATCACAGGCTTATTTTTCAAGGGTTAAACAAAAGGCTTTTGGTGAATCAAACACATTGCAAAGAAAGGCTCCCGTAAGCATAGCAGAAATAGCCGTTCCTATTATTAATATGTAGTCTTCAGACTACAAATACGCAACGGTTTACTTTAACAGGTCAGATAAGGCCATTTTCCACCGCATAGTGAATCAGCGCTGCATTGCTCTTCAGGTTCATTTTAGTGAGGATTCTGGAGCGGTAAGTGCTGGCAGTAGTAGTGGCGATTGAAAGCTCGTCAGCTATGATAGCGATTGGCTTGCCGGTTACTAGCAGTTTGAATACGTAATATTCCCGCTCGGTTAATAGTTCATGTAAAGGCCTTTCCCCGGCGAGGTGAAGGGAACTGCTAAGGGCTTCCGCTACTGTTTCGCTGATATGCCGTTTACCAGCCAAAATCCGCTTCACCGCATTGACCAGTTCTTCCGGAGCAGCATCCTTGTTTAAATAACCAGAAGCGCCAGACTTAATGACCCTGACTGCATACTGGTCCTCCGGGTAAATACTGATAATTAGTATGGGCGTATTGATTTTCTGCTCCCTGATCTGCCTCACAGCTTCCAGCCCGCCTCCCCCCGGCATTGCCAGGTCCGAGAGGATGATATCCCAATCAGCTGCAATGGCTTTGCTAACCAGGCTTGAAGTGTCATTTGCCTCATCGATCCTGGCAAAGGGAAACTCCTCCTGTATTATTTGCTTCAGGCCACGACGAACAACTTCATGGTCATCAGCTATTAAAATTTGCAGCATACTTTTTAGCGGAACAAAACTGGTCCTCAGAATTGATTGAATATAATGGTTCCTGCCGCAGTCGGTTGCGGTTCTGAAAAATACTACCCGACTGGGAAGAAAAATGTAGTTGTATAAATGTGAAATATGTAGAATAATTACTACACTAAAAGCTGTAGATTAATCCGGCCATTAAATCAGGTTGTTTTCTAAGGCATACCGGGTAAGATCAGCATTGGACCGCATACTCATTTTATCCATGATACGGGAGCGGTAAGTGCTGACCGTTGTAGCGCTCAGGGATAATTGCTCCCCTATTTCCGTAACAGATTTGCCGGAGGCAAGCAATTTAAACACATCAAATTCCCGGTCAGAGAGGTGCTCATACAAATGACGGGTCGCTCCATCATCGAAGGCATCGGCGAGCTTCTCCGCGATAGTCGGAGTGATAAATTTTTTTCCCATCCGTACCGTTTCGATCGCTTTTACAATGTCATCATGAATAGTTTCTTTTCCCAGGTAACCGGAAGCACCCGCCTTTAATACCCTTAGCGCATACTGGTCTTCGGGATACATGCTCATGATCAATACCGGCAATTTCGGGGAAGATTGTTTGATCTGGTGCAACGCGTCGAGGCCACTCCTGCCGGGCATATTCATATCACAGATCACTACATCCCAGTCGCCAATATGTACCAGATTTATTAATGCTTCAGCATCTGCCGCTTCACCGATAACGGCAGAAGGGTATTGCTCGAGCAAAAGCTGTTTCAGCCCTTTCCGAACAATTGCATGATCATCTGCGATTAAAATTCTCATCATTTGATTAATCAGTTTAATGATTCGTGAATGGAACTTTTACGATCACTGCAGTTCCTTTTCCTGTTGAACTTTTTATCTCGTATGTTCCGTTAATCATGGCTGTTCTTTCCTTCATACCTAATATACCCAATGTTCTCTTATCGGCAATCTTCTGTTTGTCAAACCCTTTACCATCATCTGCTATAGACAAAACAAAATGGTTCCTCACGGAGATGAAGCTTACTGTTACATTCCGGGCATCTGAATGCCTGGCTACATTGGTAAGTGATTCCTGGAATACCCGGAATAAGGCCGTCTTTACTGATTCGTTCAGTCCAACATCTTCGACATCGCTGTTAAAATGCGTACGGATACCAGATCTTTTTTCAAATTCAGCCAATTGCCATTCGATAGCCGCCGTTAGCCCAAGATCATCGAGCAAACTCGGCCGTAATTCCGATGAAATACGGCGCACCGATTGAACTGTTTCATCCAGCATGGTGAGCAGGCTTTTCATTTTTTGTTTTATAGCATCGTCAGTACTCGCAATTCTTTTATTCAGCCATGATACATCCATTTTCAGCACCGTCAATTGTTGTCCCAGTTCATCATGTATTTCCCGGGCTATATGTGTACGTTCTTCTTCCCGCACATCCTGAAGGTGACCGGTCAGTTTCCGGATAGCATTATAGGATTCATCCAGCTCTTTTTCGGCTTTCTTCCGGTCTGAAATATCTATCCCCGTCCCCAACAGGCTGGGCTTCCCATTGATAATGATCCGTAATGCCTTAAAATAATAAGGAAGTCTGCTTCCGTCTTTTGAAACAAATTCTGCTTCTGCATCAGCCAACCCTTTACTGAAAACCTCCTTAATTTTTTCGGAAATATGCCTTAAACCTTCCCCTTCAAAAAAATCAGTAGGGTGCATACCAGCAATTTCTTTACCGGAATACCCGGTCACATATTCAAACAACCTGTTCCAGCGGAGAAACTTACCGTTCTCATCATACCAATAGAAAACACCCGGCAGGCTGTCGATCAGCTTATCTGATAATTCCTTCTCTCGTTCGATCTGCTGTTGTGCTTTTTCACGTTCTGTAAGGTCCCGGATCACAGACAGGAAGCGACCATCGGGCAATTGTTGTGACCGCACTTCTGTTTCTACAATTGAGCCATCCTTTTTTTTCATCTTCCGCTGCTTCACAGTTGATTTACCATCCCGAAGCACATCATACTGAACCGGCTTCCCAAGTATTTCTTCTTTTGTGAGAATATCGGGTAAGGACATTTGCATCAGCTCCTCTTTTGTGTAGCCCAGCAGGTTAACAGACCCAGTATTAACATCCAGGATCTTTCCAGTAGCATCATACAAGGCAATCGCATCAACAGCCTGTTCTACAAGCGTACGGTATTTTTCCTCACTTTCTGCAATTCTTTTTTGCGACTCATACACCGGGGACATATCTACCATGGAGCCGATCATCCGGATCGCTTTTCCATTTTTATCCCGTATAATAAAGCCCCTGTCAAGAAAATGGAGATAGGTTCCGTCTGCTTTGCGATACCTGTATGCATCCCGCCAGGTAGATTCGGCACTTTCAAAGCTTTTTCCTGTTTTGCGTTTCACCTGTTCCACATCATCAGGATGAATATTATTAAGCCATTCTTCAATATGCACAATCTCTTTGTACTTTTCATAGTCGAGGCCCGAATAGTAATTATCGTTCCACCACAACGAATCATTGACAATATCCCAATCCCATACGATATCGCTGGTCGCTTTAGAAACCATCTGAAACCGTGCATTGGATTTCACGATATCTTCTTCCGATTTTTTCTGTTCTGTAATATCTACCATAATACCTCTTAACCGGACCGGCTTATCATCCTCCACAATTACTGAAATAATATCCCGCAGCCAGACAATTCGTCCGTCCGCTGCAATCATTCGATATTCAAACTCATGGGCTTTTTTCTTTTGGGTGCTTCTCGCACAATATTCCACCGCCCAGTTGCGATCTTCCGGGTGGATATGGTCGGCCCAGAAAGAAGGTTCATTCACCCATCGCTCGGCGGGATAGCCCAATAGCCGTTCCGCCTGCTTGCTTACAAAACTGAAGTGGAAATTTTTGGCATCAGCCTCCCATACAATACCATCAATTGTATTCACCAGGGTTGAATAATTCTGTTGCGTTCTTCTCAGTTCTGCTATATCGATCCCCGTACCCAGCATACAGGGTTTTCCTTCGTAATTAATGGCCAGACCCGTAAAAAAATAGAGGATCTTTTCTCCTGTCTTTGTTTGAAAATGAGCTTCGAGTTCGGAAGACCCTTTTTGGAATATTTCCGTTACCCGTAGCTCCGCCAGTTCTTTGTCTTCATCAGCAAAGAAATCCAGGGGGTTAACCATCGGAATTTCCTCCGAAATATAACCGGAGACCGTTTCAAAATTCTTATTCCAGCGAAGAAATTTCCTGTCATTATCGAATATATAGAAGATACCCGGCAGGCTATTGATCGCCGTGTCCGAAAGCTCTTTTTCCCGTACGATCTTTTCTGCGGCTTCCTTACGTTCTGTAATATCCCGGATAAAAGCACAGAAAAATTCGGTTTCATCCTGTTTGACCGGGATAATTGATAATTCTATCGGGAATATTCTTCCTTCTTTATTAATAGCAGCTAGTTCGATCAGCCTGTTTAGTATAGGTCCTTTTCCAGTTGCCAGGTAATGCTGCATTCCCTTTTTATGTCTTTCCCTGAACTCCTCCGGTATGATCGTTTCCGTTAGTTTCTTTCCAAGAATTTCCTGTTCGGCCCATCCAAATATTCTTTCGGCCTGCGGAGTCCATACCGTTACGATTCCGGTCGTATCAGTACAAACAATGGCGTCGAGGGCCGCGTTCATAATGAGCTTTCTTGTTTCCTCACTTGCCCGGATCGCTTGTTCCGCTTTTTTCTTTTCGGTAATATCCCTCGCAATAATAAGAACATAGCCATTAGACAATAGCTTATAACTGGCTTCTGTATCGATAATGACGCCATTTTTTTTCCGAAGCTTTCTCTCCATCACCACCGGCTCTCCGGATTGCAGCTCGTTCCCCTTCAGTTGCCCGATCGGTATTTCTTCTTCTGTTAGTAAAGCACTTGAACTAAGGTCGAGGATCTCCTGCTTAGTATAACCGACTAATAAACAAGCTGCGTGATTTGCATCAATATACATACTCTTTTTATCTATTATAAAAATACTGTCGGAAGCCTGTTCAATCATAGACCGGTATTTTTCTTCGCTTTCACGGAGTCCTTCTGATGCATTTTTATTTTCCGTAATATCAATATCCATGCATACATAACAAGGGCTGCCATCGATGGATGGGATGGAAAATATAGTCGCTACACAATAACCCTGGGAGCCATTTCGCCGCCGGAAGGAGAACTCAGAAGGTCCGATAGTCCTGCCTGTTTGTTCGATCAGCCTTATCGTTTCAATAAATGCAGTTGTTTCATCCGGTGTAAAGATGAGCTGGTCCAGTGTCTTCCCCATCGCTTCAGTGGCGCCCCATCCAAAGATCAATTCAGATGCATGGTTCCAGAAAAGTACTTCCCCCTTATCGTTATACCATTGCACGGCAACATTCGGGGTATTCTCAATGGAGGCCAGTAACTGAATCTCCCGTCTTTTCAATTTTTCTTCTGCTTTTTTTAGCTCTGTTACATCCATCATACTGCCCAATATTCGAATAGCTTTGCCTTCGGTATTCCGGACAATGTAACAGCGGTCATAAATATGCTTATACCCATATTGCTCCGTATTAAAACGATATTCTGTAATAATTATATTCGTATCCGAAGCAAGGGCATTAGCCTTCTTATTGGTCAGCGCCTCCCGCTCATCCGGGTGGATCCTGTTTTCCCATTCTTTTTCAAGCGGAACCGGGTCAGCCAGGGTCAATCCATATAATTGCTGATGTGTTTCGTTTCCCCACAATTCACCCGTTTCCAGGTTCCACTCCCATACCGCATCATTGGTAGTTCGGGTTATCATTTCAAACCGTTCATTCGAATGGCGGATATCCTCTTCGGCTTTTTTCAGGCCGGAGATATCCCGGAAGAATACAGATATCCCCGTTGGTGAAGGATATATGTGAACCTTGAACCATTTTTTGTAAGGTGGGTAATAAAACTCAACCAGTTTATATTGCTGTTCTTCAAATGATTTTAGAAAGGTTTGATACATACTCTGCTCAGTAGCTTGAGGGTACTCTTTCCAAAGGTTTTTTCCCACAATATCCTCCGGTCTGCAGTTCATGATTTCAGCCGCCGTGTAGTTCATATACGTGAAATTCCAATTGGCATCCAGCGAATAAAACCCATCACTGATACGTTCGAGTATGTTTTTTACCTGAGTGGTTTTTTCCTCTACCTGTCGTTTGAGTTCTTCGTTAAATTTTGACAGTAGTTCTTCATTCTGTTTCCGCTGGGTAATATCCCGAAGAACGATTACATACCCAATCAGTTTTCCTGTTTCATTTTTCAGCGCCGTAATAGAAGACAGGCAATGAATAGGTTCGCCATTTTTATTATAATTTAAGGTTTCCACATCCAGGCTGCCTTCTATAGGAACCTTGTTTACAATAGCGGTAAATGTCTCTTTCGTTAATCCGCTCCTGGTTATATCCGGTGCAAATTTTCCAATCACTTCTTCTTTTGTATATCCATAGATTAATTCGGCCCCTTTATTCCAGCTGATGATCCTGCCTTCCAGGTCCAGAGAGAAAATGGCATCACTGGTCTTTTCTGTGAGCCCGGCCAGATAAGTAATTTTTTGTTCATAAATTTCGCGTTGTTTCAAACCCCGTTTCATACGCCAGAAAACAATAACGAGGCCTGTAATAAAGACAGCACCGAGTATGACAAACAGGATAGCCGTTGCCTTGGCAGCCTGGCCCCGCTTAGTATTAGCGTCCCGGAGCATGAACCGGTCCTCATTTTCAAACGATGTAATGATATGCCGGATACTATCCATTAATATCCTGCCGGCACCCGAATGGATTTGCTGGTACGCCGAATCATGATCGGCTTGATCAATAAGCGCTAGTGAAGCCCTGGCTGATACAATCTTTTTGCTGATATGCCCGCTCAACCGTACTATAGCTTCCTTCCTTTCCGGGTACAAACGGATAATACCTTTTAAAGCACCCGTGTCATTACCCAGTTTTTTTAAAGCAGCATAATAAGGTTCGAGAAATTCTTTTTTGCCTGAAATAATATATCCCCGCTGACTCGCATCGATATCCTGAACATCGTCCATCACATCTTCGAGTGCTTTTAGTGATTGCAGGGTCCCATTAATCTTTTGCCGCTCCATGTACACCTTAGTCATGTTGCGGTAGCTGATCAAAACAAAAATAGAAATAAATGCAATTGAGATGATTAGAGTAATAACTATGCTCCGGCGGGTGTAAAAGTGACTCATAATCCCAGGCGTTAGGCAGAAAGAAGATAAAAACCTATCTCAATCTATGATTAAACCCGTTAACTACAAAGCATGTGCATTGATAAAGTTGACCAAAGAAGCCGTATTCTTAAGGCTGAGTTTTTTCAGGATATTATACCGGTGTACTTCTACTGTTTTAAGAGAAATGCCCAGCTTCACCCCTATCTCCTTGGAAGACATTCCTTCTTTGATCAGTTGCACCACATCAATTTCACGGCGGGATAATACGTTCATATCGGGAGGTCCGCCATCTTCTACCAGTTCCTGTTGAGCCAGGATATTTTTTACTTCTTCACAAACATATTTTCT
>JAWXCO010000194.1:0-16955 GCA_034408705.1 Bacteroidota bacterium | reverse complement strand
GCACCGTCTTTTTTACAACAGTTTTTACCATCATGGCCGGGCATAGAGCATTTACCATCCTTACAGCAATCCATGGCACCGTCTTTTTTACAACAGTCTTTACCATCATGACCGGGCATAGAGCATTTACCATCTTTACAGCAATCCATGGCACCGTCTTTTTTACAACAGTCTTTACCATCATGACCGGGCATAGAGCATTTACCATCTTTACAGCAATCCATGGCAACAGCATGATCTTTATGATCTCCCTCCTGGTGGGTGCAACTGGCTTTATCACTGCAGCAGGAAGCCTTTGCATCGGTTGTGCTTCTGTCATACTTGCAACAACCGTTGAGTTTGTTATATGATTCTGTTGTGGCTTTTGCACCGGCATTATCATAACCTACCGCCGCTATTTTTTCCTGGATACTGGCAGTGTTGGTCGAACTGGTTTTATAAGAAACCGTAAGGTTCTTGCTTTCTGCATCCCAACTGGCAGATTTGGCACCGGCCTCTTTAGCAGCTTTTTCAATTTTTGATTTGCACATACCACAGTTACCGGACACTTTAAAGGTTTCTGTTTTGTCCTGTGCAGTTACGGCTGTAGTTAAAACCAGCGATAAAACTGCAAGGGAAAATATTCTTATTGTTTTCATGTTCATTAATTTTTGACCTGTATTACAGGTTGATTATAAAATAACTGATACAATATATTTCCGGAAAACCGGATCAATACATATGGATAAGCCCTGCTCATGGCAGTGCATTAACATTTTACTTTATCTCAAATTCTGAAAACACTATTCTGAAGATAGGTATCCTGTTCCGATAACAGGGGTGGAGAATGATTGTGGAAATAACGTTGCCCGTATTTATTTTCAAATGCCGCAACGATAAAAGCGGAAGGCGAAGTAACAGGTATATCAAATGATGGTGGTTCTACTAAGGCCAGCGTCAATTTATTCTGGTCCTGTTCCAGTTTAACCAGTTTAACTTCATTCCGGCAACAACCGCTGGATTCATGCATGTCCATCCCGCATTTTCCACAGGTATCAGGTGTTGCGTCAAACAGTTGAACAGAAACCAACCGCTTCATGCAGAAATGATAATTAATTACCACACCGCTCGTAACAGCAAAATAGCAAAGGAATGATATGGCAAAAATGGTCTTCTTCATAAATACTTTACAAAGATAACAGCATTCTCCAGTATTAATAACTGATTTTTATCAGTGGCAAGTAGTTGGCAATCAATTAACAAAACTCCAATATATTCCCAGTTTGATCTGGAGGCCGGGGATGGCATAGCCCGGTGCAACCAGGTTATTGTTGGTAAACCCAAAGCCGTTCAGACTACGGGCCGTATTGAGGTTCTCTACCCGGAAGAAAGTTTTAAAGGGACCGATACGAAAGTTAATATACCCGGCTATATCCGGGAGCGGGTTCCTGATCGTGAGACTGTCCTGGTAAAAAAATTGACCCTGCACAGGCGAATAACCATCCGCTTTATAAGCAGTACGATAACGAATCTCTGCCCCTATGGCAATTCTTAAATTTTTAAAACCCAGGTTTCCTTCATAAGCAATCCTGCTGCGGGTATAAATAAGCGGTAAATTAACCGGTGCATCTCCCACCGCCTGTTGAAAATAAACTTCCGCATGCCAGTTCCATCGTTTCCCGATCCTGATCGTTTTTTCCAAGGCAACCTGCAGCACATTGAATAAGGTATTCTCCTGTTCCGGTTGAAAGTAATCCGTGAAATAAGTATAGTTAGTCGCCAGGTAATAATGTCCTGTTAGCCGGAACCGGAAAGAAGGCAGGAAATAGGAAGCAAATAGATGGCTATTATTTTCCTTCTTAAAGTCTTCTGCTATTTTCTTAAAGTAAAAACTACTGCGGCTGTCGAAAATAAAAGAAGGTGTACGGCTCGTATTTTCAAATCCTAATTGAAGAGAGCCAATCTTTTTACCCAATTGCCTTTCCAGGCTGATATGGGCCTGGTAATCCCCCTTATTAAAACCAGTAAAGAATAATTTGCCATGGGCTTCAATATCCCAGAGCAGGTTGCGGGTCTTATTCCTGTATTCCGCATGCCCTACCGTATTGACAAAATTCTTTCTCCCCGAAGCAAATTCACCCGATATACTTTGCAGCAATACCCCCAGTTTAATAAACTGCTGCAGGTTTTTGGCGTCCGGGAACTGGTAAATGGAAAAATCATTGGCAATTATTTTCCAACTATCCTTTACGATCAGAGTATCCGTAGGCCTTCGGAGGCTGGTATCATAATAGGTTTTGTAATACACTGAATCACCGGCATAATCCTGGAATGTGTAGGAGGATTGATCCAATTGAAAAGTATGTTCAAACCTAAGACGGGGATAGAAAAGTGGTGTAACAGTAGAGTCCGTAACAATAGAATCCTTCCGGCCTACATCATATTGTTGCCGCAGCAAGGCCGTGAACTCACTGTACTTATTCCCGGTATTGATCTTGGTCGTAAAGAAATTGGAAGAGAAGGGATCATCGCCCCCTAATTTGGTAGGGATATTAAACCGGTCTTTATAAATTGGGTCTTTCAGGTAATTGGCCGCCGTATCCTGTAGTCCGCCATTCTCTGCAGCCTGCAGCTTGTTACCAACCAAAGCAAAATAATTCGTGTACCGTTTATTGACGGATTGGAAACGTGAGGTCAGCAAATAATTATTGTGATTTGTCTTTTGATTTTTAAAAAATCCCGGGGAATTGATCAGCCGGTATTGAAAGGACGCATTCCAGTTTGGTTTCAGGTTTTGTGTATGTGTTAATTCAATGAGCTGCTCTACCCGGCTGCCTAACTGGTAACTGATCTCCGAATAAGGTCTTGTTGTATTAAAGAACCTGATACTTTCCAGTTTGTATTTATAAATATCAAAAGCATGAAGCCCGGGATCGAAGCCTGCCGTGAAATTCGGCGAGAATAACAGCGACCGGGCTGCAGTACCTACGTTGCCGAGATTTATAAAAGTAGCCGGCACCGGGAAGCGGCGGCTAAAATCTCCGATGGATGAGTCGAGGAGATAATTACGGGTAGAATCCAGGTAACGGAAAGTGATGGTGAGAGAATCCGCATTCCGGTCTCTCTTTTGCAAGCTATCCGTACTGCTGCCAGCACCACTCCTCATACTTCCCCCGACATTCCGGGCCCTGTCGCCAAGGCCACGTATAACATCCTGTGAAAACGCAGTACATGTAAAAAACAGGCAGCTTATGATAAAGAGATATTTCGTTTTTTTAAACAGGGGTGATATGTTTTAATTGGTCATGGGCCGGAAATGTAGCCCCGGGATTGAATTGGTTATAATCATTTTCTTTCCGGGTATAAAAAAACCTTTGCAAATTACTCTGGCAAAGGTATAAATCAGTATCAAAACTGTTAATTAAATAGCGGCAACTAATTCTTTAAATATCGTAGCCAGTTTAGGCTCCGCCAGTTTAGCAGCTTCCAGCACTTCCTCATGCGTAATTATATTATCTTCCTCACGGATGCCTACATCGGTTACCACACTCATAGCAAAGACCTGCATACCGGCATGATTCGCCACAATAGTTTCCTGTACCGTACTCATCCCAACCACATCGGCACCCAGCACATGGATCATCTGGTATTCCGCCCTTGTTTCAAATGTTGGACCGGTAACTGCGAGATAAACTCCTTCTTTCACATCAAACTGGTGCAGAGCAGCAATAAGTTTTGCCTTTTTAATAAGCTCTTTTTTATACGGTTCACTCATATCTGGGAAACGAGGGCCAAATTCGCTATTATTTTTCCCGATGAGGGGGTTGGGGGTAAACTGGCTGATATGATCCTTAATGATCATAATATCACCGACTTTGTAAGAAGGATTAACACCCCCTGCTGCATTGGATAATAACAGGGTTTCAACACCCAGCAGCTTCATTACCCGCACCGGGAAAACCACATCTTGTGCAGAATAACCTTCATAAAAATGGAAACGGCCGGCCATAGCCACCACAGTCTTTCCACTCAGTTTTCCAAAGATCAATTTCCCTTTATGTCCTTCCACTGTCGATACGGGAAAATTCGGAATATCTTCGTATGCCACTTCTTTTTCGATGGTAATTTCAGAAACAAAATTACCCAAACCGCTACCTAATACTATACCCACCGAGGGAGTTTCGGCGTATTGTTTTTTTAGGAATTTAACCGTTTCGTTAAATTGTTTCAAGGCTTTTTTTCCCATAACGATAATTAGGTTACAACTTTATCCTGCCGCTTTATTTTGGGTAGCAGACAGTCTGTAAACGTACGCAAAATTTTTGGGGCTTAATAATTATAGCGGTAGAAATCGCAAAAGCCATCATCACATAATAGCTTTTGTAAACGGGGATCTTTCAGCACGGCAATATAATCCATCCATGTACCGTTCACTTTTATTTTCCGGTAAACCAAGCGAATACCCTGGCTGTAATCTACCCACCAGTTGACATGCCCTGTATACAATGGCTGTATAGGCTCGCCATTCAATTTATGCCAGCCATAGATCGCCACCCGGTCTGGCTTTGTGCTGGATAATAACTTCCCGCTGATCACTACATCCTTTTTAATACCCGCTATCAATCCCTTCTTCCCCTTTCGTTGCCCTTCGATGATCAGGTGATGCTGCCACATGGTTGGCGTACTATCCCGAAAAGCATACATCGGCACGGGTTCCAGTTTTATGGCAGCTGCCCGGTAGATATCATCCACTATTTTTTTTGTCGGCAAAAAACAATGAAAGCTGTCAGCAATTTGCTGGGCTGCCATTGGGGTGATATTGATCCTGGCCCAATCATCATCGGTGCCGATACATAAATAATCCGGTGAAACATAGTAAGTGGCATTGATCTTTTTACCCGTTAATGAATCCATTACCGATAGATGGATCGCTTCAAATTTTTTCAAAAACTCCGGGATGTTGCCGGTCATTATCTCTTTCACTGCAAAAGAATCCCTGGCGGCCCATTGCATGGCAGCGGCCTGCTGATAAAATTCCCGTCCCGTGATAGCTGCTGGTGATTTTGCTACTAACCGGAGTTGATACCCCTGGCCACAGCTTGCCAGTAACATCAGCAGGTATATAAAGATTATCGGGATCATGGCTTGAAATTACAAAACAACAGGGTTAAAATGACATCCATAAACTTTACTCCGATACCCATCAGGAACAAACTAATCAATTATCTTCGCTGCAAATTTTTACGCATGAACCTTCATGAATACCAGGCCAAGGAATTATTAAAAAAATATAACGTCCCCGTACAGGAGGGCTTTGCCTGCAACACCGTACAGGAAGCTGAGGATGCATACCGCCAGATAAAAACACAGACCGGCAGCAAGTTTGCCATCGTGAAAGCACAGATACACGCAGGGGGAAGAGGAAAAGGAACCGTGAAAGGAAATGGTATCAATGGTGTAAAAGTGGCCAAATCACTGGAAGATATACAGGAATTTGCCGGCAAAATATTAGGCGGTACCCTGGTAACCATACAAACAGGTCCTACTGGTAAAGTGGTCAATAAAATATTTGTAGCGGCTGATATGTATTATGACGGCCCCAGTGAACGAAAAGAATTTTACCTCTCCATCCTGCTCGACCGGAGCAAGGGTCAGAACGTTATCATGTATAGCACCGAAGGCGGAATGAATATTGAGGACGTGGCGCATGATACGCCCGAGAAAATATATAAAGAATGGGTTCACCCTTCTGGTGGCTTACTGGGTTTCCAGGCCCGGAAGATTGCATTTAACCTGGGCCTTTCTGGCGAAGCTTTTAAGAATTGTGTAAAATTTGTCACCAATCTGTATGCGGCTTATGTAGGATTGGATTGTTCCATGCTGGAAATTAACCCGCTGTTTAAAGCCTCCGATAATAAAATTATTGCGGTAGATTGTAAAATGGGACTGGATGAAAATTCCCTGATGCGGCATGCGGACCTCGCTTCGCTGAGAGATGTAACAGAAGAAGACCCGACTGAAGTAGAAGCCGGCAAACACAACCTGAATTTTGTAAAACTGGATGGCAATGTTGGTTGTATGGTAAACGGTGCGGGTTTAGCGATGGCTACTATGGATATGATCAAACTCAGCGGTGGTGAACCTGCCAATTTTCTGGATGTGGGTGGTACGGCCAATGCACAAACAGTGGAAGCCGGTTTTAAGATCATTTTAAAAGACCCCGCTGTAAAAGCGATCCTGATCAATATATTTGGTGGTATCGTTCGTTGCGACCGGGTGGCACAGGGTGTGATCGATGCGTATAAAAATTTAGGAAACATACAAATTCCCATCATTGTTCGTTTGCAAGGCACCAATGCAGTAGAAGCTAAAAAACTGATCGATGAAAGTGGATTGAAGGTGCAGTCTGCTATTCTGTTAAGTGAGGCGGCGGATCTGGTGAAGAAAGCGGTAGCTTAAACGCTGAGCCTGACGAAAACCCTGAGCCTGACGAAGGGTTGTCCTTCTAAAAGACTATGTTTTTAAATAATTGAATCCCGGTCATCAGGCCGGGATTTTAATTTTTGTGCAATGGTGCGTATCTCACGCAACATTGCTATCCCTTGGTGTTTGACAAAATGAATGCTATGTAATTTTTATCATGAATGATATAAAAACTGGTCACTTGCCCGGTTTTTTATTTGCTTCCTAAGTCAAAATAAATATTTATGCAATCCTTTAACATTTCGCATCCTGTTTTCAAACCAATTATTATGAGACAGATTTACACCATCTCCGGGCTTTTGCTATGCTTTCAACTATCCGCCCAAACAAAAAAAAACATTGATAGCAAAATCGACAAAGTGACCGTATTTCTTGAAGGTGCTCAGGTGCAGCGAACAGCCAGGACCGCTTTCTCCCCGGGCAAATACGAACTGGTGTTCACCAATATTTCTCCTTCCATTGACAAACAAAGTATACAGGTAAAAGCTGATGATAACGTAACGGTATTATCAGTCATTCACCAGCAGAACTTTTTGAAAGAACAACAGAAACAGGAAGAGATAAAAGAGCTCGAAGCACAAAAAGAAGTTCAATTAGAAAAAATTGCATTACAACGAAATATCCTGAACGTTTATAAACAGGAAGAGACTATGCTAGTCAAAAACCAACAGATTGGTGGTGCCAACAACGGTTTAAAAGCGGCAGACCTGAAAGAAGCTGCAGATTTTCAGCGAAACCGCCTCACCGAAGTTTACCAGAAACAAATGGAAACCGACCGGACCATCAAGAAAACGGATATTGAGCTGGTAAAAATGAATAAGCAGCTCGCAGAATTAAATCAAAAAGCAGAAACATCGACCAGCGAAATCCATGTCACCATCAATGCCAAAGAAACAGGCAATAACAATTTTACGATCAGCTATCTCGTAAAACAATCCGGTTGGTTTCCGACCTATGACATAAGGGTAAAAGATATCAGCAGCCCCATCAACCTGCTATACAAAGCCAATGTGTTTCAAAGCAGTGGTGAAGACTGGAAAGATGTAAAACTATTTCTGTCTACCGGAAACCCGAATGAAAATGGAACGAAACCGTTGGTAAGCCCCTGGTATCTGAAATATGCATATGCGTACCGGCCGGTAACCAATACGATACAATCCTCTTACGGTGGGGGGACTCTAAATGGGAGGGTAACTGATGAAAGAGGTAACCCGGTTGTGGGGGCCAGCATAATTGTAAAAGGTACAAGAACCGGCACCACTACCGACAATAACGGGTTCTATACGATCAATGCTCCTGCAGGCAATACGCTAACAGTCAGTAGCGCAGGAATGGAGACAGCAGAGCTGGCTGCCGGGAGCGGATTTGCCAATGTGAATTTAAAAAAACTGGTGATAGCCGGGGCAGAAGTTGTGGTAACTGCGATGGGACAACGCCGGGATGGCTATATTAGCGATGGCTACACAGATGATGACAGGCAAACGAGAACTAGAAAAGAATTGGGCTACGCTACTGCCAAAGTAAAAGGGATTGATATTGAAAGAAACCAAAATATCATTACTACCATTACTTATCAACCTACGACCACTGTGTATGAGATCAAGGACCCGTATACTATTTTAAACGATGGCAAAACCTATACGGCAGATATCGATGGCTATGAAATAAAAGCACAATACGAATACTATGCCGCTCCAAAATTGGAAGCCGATGCCTTTCTCACTGCCAAAATTGTAGACTGGCAGGAACTGAATCTACTACCAGGAGAAGCCAACCTTTTCTTTGAAGGAACATTTCTTGGCAAATCCCTGTTAGATGTGGCCAATGCAGGCGATACATTGAACCTGTCGCTGGGTAAAGACAAGGGAGTGGTGGTAAAAAGAACTCTGCTGAAAGATTATAGTTCCAAAAAATTCATGGGTAACAATAAAACCGATGCGAGGCAATACGAAATAGTGGTCAGGAATAATAAACAACAGCCGGTCCATGTGATCCTCGAAGACCAGTTCCCTATTTCTACCCAAAAAGAAATAGAAGTACAGGACCGGAAATACGAGGGAGCTAAACTGGATGACGACACGCAGCGGCTGACCTGGCAATTTGTAGTAGAGTCGAAAAAAAAAAACAAAGTGGGTTACAAATATGAAGTGAAATACCCAAAGGAAAAAGTACTGCAATTAGATTAAAGACACTTTAAAATGGATGATTGCCCTGCCCCAACCAAACTGGGGCAGGTTTTTTTATATTTGCAATATGAATACTGTCTTCATTCGCCCGGTGCAACCGGCAGACAATCCCATTCTTTCAGCCATCATTAAAAATACCTTAGCCGAATTTGGCGCCAATCACCCCGGCACTGTTTATTACGATCCTACGACGGATGCGCTGTTTGAATTATTCCAAACAAAAGGAGCAGCGTATTTTGTAGCTGAACTGAAAGGTGAAATAGTCGGCGGCGGCGGCATATATCCTACTGATGGACTACCGGAAGACACCTGCGAATTGGTCAAAATGTATTTGCTACCCGCAGCAAGAGGTACAGGTCTTGGCAAAACATTGATCGAAAAAAGTTTGGCCTTTGCAAAAGAAAGCGGTTACAAACAAGTGTACCTGGAAACGATGCCCGAACTGAAACAGGCCCTGAACGTCTATGCAAAATTTGGCTTCGACTATTTAAAAGGACCAATGGGTAATAGCGGGCATACGGGTTGCAGTTTGTGGATGATTCGAAGTTTATAGTTCCTGGTTCAAAGTTTAAAGTTGCCTTACAGCAATAATTCATTACAGCTTTGCCCTGGTGCGTGAGACACGCAACAGGAAATCCCGGCCTTGGTGCGTGAGACACGCACCAAGGTGAACTCTGAACTCTGAACTCTGAACTATTTAAACTTCAACAACTTCGTAAACAGGACTAAACAAATAAAACTTTCCCGTCTTTATTTCTTTGCATTTGAAACGTTTTCTTAACTGCTCCCCTTTTTGAAAAACACGACCATCTTTTATCCTGAATAATGCGTTGGCTGGCAATTCCTCCACCAGGCGATGATGGGATTCTTTGTTATCGTAATTTCTTAGCACCCGCAGCAAACCATCTTCAGCACAACTGCTGGCTGCCGGATTTTTTAAGGATATCATTAATTCCTTTTCAATATCCGCAGGAAATATTTTGTTCAATAAAAACTGGTTCAGCAACTGTCCATAGATTATTTTCCATTCTTTACCATGAGCCATTACCCGGTTACCATGCTGTTCAAACGTGAGCAGGTGCGCCAGTTCATGTAACAATGTAATGAGAAAAGCAAATGAATTCAGGTTACCATTGATACTGATCCGGTGATTGGCGAGTTGGGTACGATGACGATAGTCACCCAGAATACTTTTTCGTTCTTTGGCAATTGTCAGGTGTACTTTATACTGTTGCAGATAAGCGGTTACAGCCGTACTGGTATCCGGTGGCAGGTATTGCTGCAAATGATCAAGGGGAACTTCTTTCTTCGGCATTCTTTTTTACTTCGCCGGATCTCACCGGGCTATTAGTTCTTTGCAGCAGCTGCTTTTTTTTGCTTTAGTAATTGTTGCAACACGGCCACTTCCACAAAAGTGTAAATCAGGTATAATCCCATACAGATGATCAATGCCGGTTTGCTGACATTCTTTTTCACTGCCATGATATAAACAAAAGCAGCAATAGCGATCAGGAAAAACTTGATCATGAAACTACCGTATAATGAGCGAACAGACGAATTGGGATTGGGATTCATGATCGATTGCTGGGAGACATAAAAAGACAAAGACGTTGCAATAAAGAGGATCGCATTTCCGGTCAGCAGTACCCAAGTATCAATCCTGTTTTGCGCCAGCACATCCCTTTTATCCAATAAGAGGATCACCAGGGTGGTCACACAAAAAAGATTAATAAGCGGGCTCCATTTTTTAAATCGGTTCATCATCCTTCGGAGTTTTGGTTGTTTCCCGCATCAGCTTATAAAAGATACCGATTAGGGTCAGCAAAGGTAAGGCACAAGCGAACAATGGTAATGTGTTGAGCCATTTATCTGCCTTCAATCCAATAAATACAGCCAACCCCAGGGCCACTATCAATTGTGTACCAAGGCTGGCATAACGCAGAAAAAATTGCTTATTGCTATTTGGCGGCGGCTTGCTGCTCATTATTATTCATCTCCACAATGTTGGCTCCCATATGGCATTGCCCGTTAAAAGTGGCCGTGGGTTCTATCTGTAATTTCCCGGCATATAAATTACCGGTCACCACGCACTCACCCCGTAACTGCAGCAATTCCTTGGAGCGGATATTGCCGGAAACTTTCCCTACAATATCAGCCTGGTTGCCGGAGATATCACCTTCTACTACCCCGCTGCTCCCAATGATGATCTTAGCCGCACTGTTGATGTTTCCAATAACGGTACCATCGATCCTGAGGTCATTGTTACTTTTAATATCCCCTTTCAGAGTGGTGCCGGCGCCGATCAATGTAGCCCCACCACCGTTTGTTTTGTCTTGTTGCATGTCGGTTTTATTTTTGGTATTAAACATAGGTATTAAAATTAGTCTTCTGATGGTTCTGCTTTAGGCACATTAATCCGGGTGGTATCCAGCACAACTGTATTGATTCCTTTCAACGGTCCTTTTTTAAGCCCTTCTATAAACTGTTCTGATAATTTCATCTCGCGGTCCGCATCATCAACTTTATACTTCAGTTGCCTTAATTCCGTAGCCGATTTATAATCAGTATTGGCTCCGGGAATATAATATTTCAAAGGTGTGAAAACGATGAGGGCGACGGTTAATCCCACCAATAGTACAAAAATTGTGCTCAACATGATATAAACACTCAACCTGGACAACTTAAAGGTCACCACTTCCTCGTAGGTATCGTCGTTCATCACCACCAGCCTGTAACGGTTTCTAAGCCTTTTCAGGGTGGAGCCGGCATCTAATTTTACCATAACCCAATTTTAAGTAACTAAAGGTAAGCAATGGGGTTTGGTTTTGCCAGTTTCCATTCATCAAATTACATTAAAAAAATGACCTATTTTTGCTTGATTATTAATTATTTATAGGGCCAGGTTGGAGGAACTTCCCTTTAAAATTTGACCGGGCCAATTAATACGAAAAATGGTAAAATTTTAAGACCCATTTTATACTAAATTGTTTGAAATTCAGTTAATAAGACTTTAGATTGCGACGGAAAATGCGACTCAACCGATATACTATTACTGCTGTTATCTTCCTTATCCTTTGCCAGGTCCCTATCCCTGCCTTTAGTCAGTTGGGGATCAATTTTGACCATAAAAAACCACCGGAATATGAAGAGCGGGTCTTACGGTCAGAAAAATCTGGCGATAAGAAATTTACCCTCCCCCGCCGGTTTATCCAGAATACGGTCACCCATTACAATTATTATTTCAATGCCAATAATAAACTGAACGAAGTATTGGATAGAGCCAAAATAGCTTTCCGGGATGATTATTCACAGTTATTACCGTTTTACAATTATACCCTAGATGTAACTGCAGCTGACTCGATCCAGTTGGATTCGATCACCTATAAATCCTCTACCGGTATTGCCCTTCATGATCTCCGGAATGATTGGGCCGATAACCTTTACCTGCTCTGGGGCGCTTCTTATTACCTGCAAAAGAAATTTGATTCGGCTTATCTCATGTTCCAGTTTATCAACTATGCATTTGCGCAGAAAGAAAAAGATGGCTATTATCTCGCCATCGGTAGTGCAAGGGATGGCAACTCTGCTTATAGCATTTCTACCAAAGAAAAGAAAAGCCTGCCCCGCCGGATCTTTTCAGATCCACCCAGTCGCAATGATGCGTTTATCTGGCAGATAAGAAACTTCCTGGCACAGGACCAATTGGCCGAAGCTGCCAGCCTGATCGTAACACTGAGAAATGATCCTTTATTTCCCAAGCGCCTGGACAATGACCTGCACGAAGTACAATCACTTTGGTTTTACAAACAAAATATGTGGGACAGTGCTGCATCACATCTTGTAAGTGCATTGGGCAATGCCAATAATCTTCAGGAAAAAGCCCGGTGGGAATACCTTGCGGCACAACTCTATGAAATGAAAGGCCAGTACAAGGAGTCAGAAAAATATTACGCAAAGGTCAGCAGCCATACCACGGACCCGATACTGGATATTTATGCCCGGTTATATGCCATCCGTGTAAACAAAGACGGAGGTGATAAGACCATTGAAAAGAATGTGGCCGAATTATTAAAGATGGCCAAACGGGATAAATATGAAGAATACCAGGATATTATTTACTACATGGCTGCCCAAATGCAACTGGAAGGTAATAATATTGATGAGGCGATTAAATTGCTCCAAAAAAGTACACAGTTCGCCAGTAACGACCCTTCCTTGCGGAATAAAGTTTTTCTTCAACTGGCGGAATTATCGTTTGCAAAAAAAGCCTACCGGCAGTCGTACAATTTCTATGACAGCTTACGGCTGGACGACCCCAGTTTAAAAGATGTGGAGTCCATTAAAGCAAGAAAAACAACACTGGGAAATCTTGCTATCAATTTTGAAATAGCGGAACGACAGGATAGCCTGCAACGTATCGCCGCCATGTCAGAAGATGAGCGCAAAGATTTTGTAAAGAAACTTGTCCGGGATATTCGGAAAAAACAGGGATTGAAAGAACAAACCCTGACCTCCGCCGGGCCTGCTTTTGTTACTCCTAACCTTTTCCCGTCCGTACAACCAAAAGGTGAATGGTATTTTTATAACAGCAGCTCCAAAACAAGAGGGCTGAATGAATTTAAAGCCAAATGGGGCAATCGCCCGAATATTGACAACTGGCGACGTAGCTCCACGATCAACGGAGCTATACTGAACAACCAACAGGGGAATACCGGTAATCAGCAGGGTGATAATAAAGGAGCCGATGGAGCATTGACCTATGAGGACCTCTATGCCAACCTGCCGCTTACAACAGAGCAATTGCAAAAATCGAATGATTCTTTACAAACCGCCCTATTTGCGTTAGGCAAAATATATGTCCAGGAAATAGAAGATTGTAAGGCTGGTACAGAATCGTTGGAATCATTGCGCAGCCGTTTTCCGGAATTTAATAAAATGGATGAAGTGCTCTTCAATCTTTACTATTGCTATAATAAAAATGGTGAAGTAGCCAAAGCTGCCACCATTAAAAAACTGATGGGCGATAAATTTGGCAGCAGCAATTTTACCACCATCGTAACCACCGGTAAAAACCCGCAGGCAACCGGCAATACCGAAGCCACCAAAGCATATGAAAAAATCTATGATCTGTTTATAGAAGGAAAATTTGAACAAGCCATTGCAGATAAAAAAATTGCGGATGGACTTTACGGAAAAAATTTCTGGACACCACAGTTACTCTATATCGAAGCAGTCTATCATATCAAACAAAGAAATGACAGCATCGCCGTACAGGTATTGAATTCGATTGTAAAACAATTTCCGAATACTCCGCTGGCAGGCAGGGCTACGAACCTGCTTGATGTGCTGGGCAGAAGAGCGCAGATCGAAGAAGAACTGAGAAACCTTAACATTACCCGTATGCAGGGTGATACTACAACCCGCAAAACACCGGTAATAGTAACCGTGACAGGACCAAAAACGGATTCTGTAAAAGTGCAGCCACCCGTGGTAACCAAGCCGCCGAAACCTGTAACCGATACGGTAGCGGTGAAGCCTCCGGTCACTGTAGCTACGTCGTATAAATTTAATGCGAATGAACCTTACTATGTTGTGCTGGTGTTAAATAAAGTAGATCCCGTTTTTGTTAACGAAGCAAAGAACGCTTTTGCCCGATTCAACAGGGACACCTATTATAACAAGACCATGGCGGCTGATCTCTTTGATTTGGATGCAGAGAACCGGATCCTCCTGCTGTCACCTTTTAAAGATGCTGCGGAAGCGACAGCTTATGTCGAAGCCGTGCGACCACGGACCCCTTCCGAAATCCTTCCATGGCTCCGTGGCGGAAAATACAGTTTCATCATTTTATCTAACCCAAATTTTGACGTACTGAAAACGAATAAAGATATAGAAGCCTATAAAGCATTTTTGAACCAGCATTTTCCAGGTAAATTTTAAAATCGACGTTTGTCTTCCTGCCTGGAAGCGGAGAACAGCACTTTTGCAAAAAATTAATGCCCCTAAGGCCTGACCCGCAAAGGTTTTGCTTAATTTCGGTTTCCGGTTTTGCCACCTGCAATTCCATGGCGCTATCACAACTTTATATCTGATAATATGAAAAAAGCAGTCCGTATTTTTTGGCGCATTTTTGCCGTTGGGTTTGCCTCCTTTGTATTGCTGGTATTGCTCGCTAATTTTGGCGTATTTGGCAAAATGCCTTCGCTTGAAGAACTCGAGAATCCTTCTATACTTCAGGCTTCAGAAGTATATGCCGAAGATGGCACCCTGATGGGGAAATATTATACGGAAAGAGGTAACCGCAGTAATGTAAAGTACCGGGATATTTCCACGCATGTGATCGATGCATTGATCGCTACGGAAGACGAACGTTTCTATAATCATAGCGGAATTGATTTCAAGTCGACCATGCGGGCTCTGCTGACCGCAGGAACCTCCGGTGGTGGTAGTACTGTCACACAGCAATTAGCCAAGGCCTTACTGGACCAGGGAAGTAAGAACAGGGCCTGGCGGGTAATTGAGAAAATGAAAGAATGGATCATTGCAGTTAAGCTTGAAAAGAATTTTACGAAGGAGGAGATCATTACCCTGTACCTGAATGCTGTTCCGTTTGGTAACAATATCTATGGTATACGAAATGCGGCCCGGAGTTTTTTTCAAAAGGAACCCGATGTGCTGAATGTGGAAGAAGCAGCGCTATTAGTAGGTATGCTGAAAGGGAATAGTATCTATAACCCGGTGCGCAATCCTAAAGCGGCATTGGAACGTCGTAATATCGTGCTGAACCAGATGGAGATCAATAAAAAAATCACCCCGGCGATTGCGGCCAAATTAAAGGCAACACCCATTAAACTAAATTACAAGAAACTGGATGAGAACACCGGCTATGCGCCTTATTTCCGGGAAATACTGAAAAGCGAAGTCAAGGAAGCGCTGAAGGACATAAAAAAATCCAATGGTAAGTCCTATGATATTTATAATGATGGATTAAAGGTTTATACGACCATCAATGTACAAATGCAGCAGTATGCTGAAGAAGGAATGGCATTGCAAATGACAATGCTCCAGAAAGACATCAGTGCGAGGTCCGATTTTAAGAACGGCGCCATCTGGAAAAATCATGAAAAAATTATTGAGAAGGCCGTAAAGGAATCTGACCGGTGGAAAAACATGGAAGAAGATGGCCTTAGTGATAAAGAGATCAGGGCGACTTTTGATATCAAAGTGCCGATGAAAGTATTTGCGTGGAATATCAAAAGGGAAAAAGATACGATGATGACGCCTATTGATTCCATCAAATATCACCTGCAAATGGAGCAGGCCAGTTTTATGGCCATGGATCCGGTAACTGGGGAGATCAGGGCCTGGGTGGGCGGTATCAATTACAAGACGTATAAAAACGATCACATCAACCTGAAAACAAAAAGACAGGTTGGATCTACCATTAAGCCTTTCCTCTACACACAAGCGATGGAAGAAAGAGGTTTTACACCCGAAACAGAATGTGAGAATGTGGCACAGCAATTTCCGGGTGGTGGATGGGTGCCGGCCGGTAGAAAATGTGGAGGTGGTAGTATAAGTATGGCCAACGCATTGGCTTATTCTAAAAACTGTGCTACTGCTTATATTATGAAACAGGTAGGACCCAAACAATTTGCGGATTTTCTCAGTCGGATCAGCATACCAACACCGGTGCAGCCCTTTCCTTCGATATGTCTTGGAACCTGCGATCTGTCGATGTATGAAATGCTCTGGGGTTACACGATTTTTGCAGGGCGTGGTTTTTCAACCAAGCCATATAGCATCAGCCGGATCGAAGACCGCAACGGGAATGTGATCAAACGTTTTGATTACAGTGTCAACCGTAAAGAAGCGGTCAGTGAAGTAACGGCCTACACTATGGCCAGGATGATGCAGGGCACCGTCGATAAAGGAACTGCAAAGGGCCTGAGAACCCGGGTTGGTGCGGCAGAAATGGGAGGAAAAACAGGTACCACCGATGACAATGCGGATGCGTGGTTCTTAGGTTATACACCGCAACTGCTAGCTGGTTCCTGGGTAGGTTTTGAATATACGTTCATGCGCAATTTTGGTGACGGTAACCGGATCGCCCGTCCTATCGTCGAATATTTTTTCAAAAAAGTGCTTGCTGATAAAAAACTAGGCATTGAGAAAGATGCCAAATTCGTAAAGCCGGCAGAACTGGAAAACGATATCAATAGTGCTGACATTATAGTGAGTGATTACGATCCTAATCCCAGCGCAGAAGGCGACGACCAGGGAGTAGGTAACCCGGAAGATTATAAT
>JAWXCO010000193.1:0-15342 GCA_034408705.1 Bacteroidota bacterium | reverse complement strand
CTTGATAATGCCGTTATTAACATGGAATACTATTTGAACGTCTAACAGGAAAAGGAGGTGTTTATGAAATCAAAACTCTACATTTTACTCTTCGCCGGAACCAGTTTATTAGCTTTCTCCTGTAAAACAGCCAGCAAGCTTTATGAAAAAGGCAATTATACAGAAGCCGTAGAACTGGCGGCCAAAAAATTGCAAAAGGATCCTGATGATCCGAAATTACTCGGCATTATTCAAAACTCGTATGACTATGCTGTAAACGACCATGAAGCCCGTATCCGCACTTATGCAGAAAGCAGCAACGAGTTAAAATGGGAATGGATGTATAATGAATACTTTTCCCTCCAAAGTATGTATGAGGCGATCTACCGTGTGCCTTCGGTTTATAACCTTGTAAAGCCAAATAATTACTCTTCACATCTTGTTACTTATAGAGAAAAAGCAGGAGATGTTCGTTATGACAGGGGTATGTCCTTCATGCAGCGCTACGACAAGCAAAGCTACCAGAACGCTTACCGTGAATTCCAGGCTGCCTTGCGTTTTAAACCAGGCAACCGGGATGCGATCGTAAAAATGAACGAGGCATTCGACTATGCCGTAACGAATGTGATCATTTTACCCATGCAGCAACAGGGTGGTTACGTCTATAGTTCTTACGCTGTGGGGGCCAATAACCTGGATGACCAGTTGGTGCGTAACCTTCAATATAATTCCGGGAACGAATTTGTGAAATTTTACTCAGCCTGGGATGCCCGGAGTAAAGATATCCGCATCGATCAGCAGGTGGATATGTGGTTGGCCAATACCAATATGGGCCGTTACCAGGATTATCGTTCTACCCGCCGGGTATCTAAAGAGATCGTGATAAAAGAAACCCTTTATAAAGCAGACTCTGTTGTAAAAGAATATGCAAAAGTATATGCAGATATCACCACTACCCGCAGAACAATTGCTTCCAACGCTATGCTGCAGGTTCAGGTAAGAGACCAGGAAGGTCGTTGGTTATGGAGTGATAATGTTACCGGCCAGCAAAACTGGAGTACCGAATTTGCCAGCTTTACCGGTGATGCCAGGGCGTTGAGTGATACGGACAAAGAGCTTATCAATCGCAGGCAGGAATTTGGCCCAACAGAGAATGAGATTATGAATCTGATGCTGGACCAGATCAGCAACGATGTTCAGTACCGGATCAAGAACTACTTCAACCGGATATAATAGCTTTCGCCAGCCATCTGTGAGGAACAGGCTTGAAATAACATAAACGATTTTATGAAAAAAGGATATGAAAGAATCATGTCCTTTTTTTGTTGTTGCATTTCTCCATTTAGAGCGAAGGCAGAAGCTTATCTTTACCTCGTTTTTATGATGAACAAAACAAGATTAAAAAAAGCCTGGAAATGGTTTAAGATAACAGCCCTTGTTTATTGTATGATTGGTATTGCGCTATATTTTCTGCAGGACAAATTGATCTTTCACCCAACAAAGCTACCGGCTGATTACCAATACCAGTTCGATATACCGTTCCGGGAAATTGAGTTGGCGGTTACTGATAAAAAGAAGATCAGTATAGTTCAGTTCACCGTTCCTGATACCATCCGCAAAGGGATTGTACTCTATTTTCATGGCAACCGAACCAATATTAACCGTTATGCCAAACATGCCACCAATTTTACCCGCAACGGGTACGAAGTCTGGATGATGGATTATCCCGGCTATGGCAAATCAACAGGAAAAAGGAGCGAGCAGGTATTATATGATGATGCTTTGTTGCTCTATAAAATGGCCATCAGCCAGGTTTCACTGGAGCATATTATTATTTATGGCCGGTCACTGGGTTCGGGTATCGCAGCACAGTTAGCCTCTATCCGGGATTGCCGGCAACTGATCCTGGAAACACCCTACTACAGTATGGATGCACTTGCCAAACATTATTTCTTTATGTACCCGGTGATGCCGATGACTAAATATGCGCTTCCTACTTACCGTCATTTTGAACATATCAAAGCACCGGTCACTATTTTTCATGGAACTAAGGACCGGGTCATTCCCTATAAACAGGCACTAAAACTAGCGGCGCAAAAAAGGGGAACGGAATTAATTACGATTGAAAAAGGCGGGCATAATAATCTAGCAGAATTCCCGCTGTTCCGGCAGAAATTGGATTCGCTGTTAGCACACTGATCACTCCGGCATTCATACTTTTTTTCCATGTGCAAACTATTTCCGGGATTTGATCATCTGTATAACAGGTGATTACCTAATACCCCTTTTGTGGTATTGTTACGTATTGTCCACAGTTCTATCTTCGCTGTATGAAAATGATGGCGATTTGCCTGTTTTTTATTTTTTCCGGGCTGGCTTCTGCAGCACAGGATAAATCAGACTATGACAGCCTCTTGAGCCTGGCTGAAGAAGTGAAACTATCAGATAGTATATATATAAATGCAGAGCCGAAGCAAAATAATTTGCTGGACAGCAGCAGTGTCAAAAAATGGTTTTTGCCACTCCTTGGTTCAGGAACAAATAACCGGTTAAAAAACCGGGCTTATTACCTGGCCGGTAAAATTACATCGAATGAAATTTTCAACCTGTTGGTGCTGATGGAAAAAAAGAAAAAAACGGATACTGCCGGGGTACAGGTTGTTTACCTGGTGACCACCAAAAAAGATGGAACTTATATTGCTTCCATAGAGGCGGCTGTAGGCGGTGTCAAAAGAAAATCGGCCTATAATACTTCTTCCTGGTTGTATAAAGATTTCCGGGTGGTGCTGGACTCCAGGATCACTGTGAATGATAAATCTTATAATGACCTCTCGAATTATAAGATCAATAAAGGGGGACGGTTTATACTTTACCCCAAGTATGAATGATCATTCTTCCAGTGTCACTTTTGTCTTTTCTACTTTTAGCTTATACGTTACTCCTATCTTTAGTGCATAGTTGCGTTCGGTATGGCTCACAGGAAAATCAAAACAGACAGGATAATCGTACTCACTGATGATCTCCCTGATAATTTCCTGTACGGGCTTACCAAAAGGTCTTTCGGTATCTTTCATTTCAGTAAAACCACCCACGATCAGTCCCGCCAATTTTGACAATTTTCCGCTTCTTTTTAATTGATGCAGCATCCGGTCAATATTATAACTGTACTCACCCACATCTTCAATAAATAAAAGTCTTCCCTTTGTTTTGATATCCGACCCGGTTCCTGTTAAATGAGCCAGCAGTGCCAGGTTACCACCGATCAATTCCCCGGTCACTTCGCCTTTTTTATTAAAGTCGTGCACCGCACAGGAATAATTTAATTTTTTCCCTTCCCATGCATTTTTTAATGATAGCACAAACTCACTCTTATATCCTTCCTCATTAAATGCACCGGCCATAGGTGCATGGAGTGATGAGATATAATAATTGGAATAAAGATGAGCATGCAACACCGTGATATCGCTATAACCTGCGATCCATTTGGGCTTCTTTTTAAATTTCTTAAAGTCGAGCCGGTCAATGATACGGCCGGTTCCATAGCCGCCCCTGCCACAAAGGATAGCGTTAATTTCCTTATCGTCCAGCATTTGCTGAAAGTCAGCCAATCTTTCTTCATCGGTTCCTGAGAAGTAGGTGGAAGATCCCCCTCCTACTGTGTTGCCCACTTTTACCTGGTAGCCCCATTCCTGTAAGGTTTGAATACAGGTTTGCGCTTTTTCAGCTTCCATATAACCGGCCGGGCAAACGATACCGATGGTATCATCTTTTTGTAAATAAGGAGGAATAGTAATCATATGCTGTATAAGTAAGGTATAAAGTTATCAGAAATCGTTCAGGTTTGGGCAATGGCCACTATTCCGGTATTTTTGCAGTAATAACCGCAGAGACGCAAAGGCGCAGGGAAATATTTTACCTCAGCGGCTCTGCCCCTGCCTACCGTCAGGCAGGCCTGCGGTACAAATTTATACTATGACCGATCCCAAAAGATATTTGATCACATCTGCTCTGCCTTATGCCAATGGATTGAAGCATGTGGGCCACCTGGCAGGTGCTTATATTCCTGCTGATATATATACCCGTTATCTCCGGGCACAAAAAAGAGATGTGGTATTTGTATGCGGCAGTGATGAACACGGAACGGCCATCCCGATACAAGCCATGAAGGAAGGGACCACGCCACAGGCCATTATTGATAAGTACCACGAAGCGATGAAAGAAGATTTCGCCGATCTGGATATCTCTTTTGACGTTTATCATCGCACCAGTTCCCCCTTGCACCATGAAACGGCCAGTGAGTTTTTTACGGCACTGAATAATGCCGGTGAGCTGGAAACGAAAGAAACAGAACAGTTTTATGATGAAGCCACTAAAACGTTTTTGGCTGATCGCTATATCAAAGGCATCTGCCCTAATTGTAGCAGTGACCGTGCTTTTGGTGATCAATGTGAAAACTGTGGCACTACATTAAGCCCGGATGAACTGATCAATCCCGTAAGTACACTGAGTGGTGAAACACCGGTGAAGAAAAGGACCACGCATTGGTATTTGCCCCTCGGCAAACATGAAGATTTTCTCCGCGAATGGATTTTAAAGGAACATGGAAATGACTGGCGTTCGACGGTAGTTGGTCAATGCAAGGGCTGGATCGACGGTGGCTTACAGTCAAGAGCCGTAACAAGAGATCTCGATTGGGGAGTGCAGGTTCCATTGAAAGAAGCGGATGGCAAGGTCTTGTATGTTTGGTTTGATGCTCCTATCGGTTATATCAGTGCTACCAGGCAATGGGCTATCGACCAGAAAAAAGATTGGAAACCTTACTGGCAGGATAAAGACACCAAACTGGTTCATTTTATCGGGAAGGATAATATTGTATTTCATTGCATCATCTTCCCCATAATGCTCCGACTCCATGGGAATATTCTGCCTGATAATGTGCCGGCAAATGAGTTCCTGAATCTTGAAGGTGATAAAATGAGCACCAGCCGTAACTGGAAGTTGGAGATGAGAGATTATATCAATGATTTTGTGAAGAAAGAAAATGGCGGCGGCCAATGCGTGGATATGCTACGGTATTACCTGACGCAGATCGCACCGGAAACAAAAGACAGTGAGTTTACCTGGAAGGGATTCCAGGATGCTGTGAACAGTGAACTGGTTTCCATCTTTGGAAATTTTGTGAACCGCACTTTTGTGCTGATGCACAAACTATGCGGTGGGAAAGTACCAAAACTACATGAAGACATTTTAGATGATAACGACAAAACACTGATTGCGGATATTGAAAATACCAAATCGGTTGTACAATCTTCATTGGAATATTATCATTTCAAAGATGCCTTGTTCCAGGTGATCGACCTCTCCCGGAAAGGAAACCAGTATATGCAGAAAAAAGAGCCCTGGATCGTTGCCAAGCAGGTAGCGGACAATCCGGAAGCCCAAAAAAGAATTGACAACTGCCTGCACCTTTGTTTACAGCTGACGGCGAATCTTGCCGTACTCATCAACCCCTTCCTTCCCAACACAGCAAAGAAAATGCTGCACATGATGAAAGTGGTAGATAAGATACTGGATTGGAATAATGCCGGGACCATTAAACTATTAAGTGTGGGCTATAGCTTACGCGAGCCTGAGTTATTATTCAGAAAAATAGAGGATACAGAGATTGCTGAGCAAGTTGAAAAATTATCCGCAGGATCCGGTGGAAAAGCCGGCTTAGCGAAAAAGGAAACTTCAACTACAGCGGTTGCTACAAGTTCCACTTCAGCTGCTGAGCCCAAAGCATTGATTCAATATGATGATTTTGAAAAACTGGAATTAAAAGCAGCTACTGTAACAGCCTGCGAAAAAGTGGCCAAAGCGGATAAGCTATTGAAACTGGAAGTTGACCTCGGCACGGAGAAAAGAACGATCGTTTCCGGTATCGCCCAACATTATTCTGCCGAAGAGATGGTGGGTAAACAGGTAATAGTGGTAACCAACCTGGCTCCCCGGAAAATGAAAGGGATCGAAAGCCAGGGGATGATACTGACAGCGGAAGACAGTACCGGCAAACTTCAATTACTCAAGCCGGAGAATCCTGTTACACCGGGTTCTATCGTTAGTTAACGGGTAAAAGTTACCCCGTAACGGGCTTATACTACTTTAACGGAGGTTTAGGTTTAAAAGCAGCACGGTTTTGGTTAAATTTAAGCTTAAATAAGTTTCGCATCTTGGCTAGTAAATCCTTCGGGAAAAAAATTCTGAAAATTTCAGGTATCACTCTCGCAATCCTTTTGGCATTGCTGGCAGGTTTTCATTTCTGGTTTAAAGCCCACGCCAAACACCTGATCGAGGATATGGTCGAATCCAAGTCAAAAGGGAAAGTGAAACTCAAAATAGGAAAACTCCACTTTAATTATTTTAGCCGGAAGATAGATCTGGAAAAAGCTGTTTTCTATAATACCGATACCCTGACAGGAACAACAGCGTATCGTTTCAGTATCGATAAAATGCAATTGCAGGCAAAAGCTTTTTGGCCGATCGTTGTGAAGAAAGAGATCCTGATCGATTCACTCACTTTATTGAAACCTACTATCGAAGTAACCCGGTTAAGGGCTGGCTCCAAACCAGGGAACAGTATAAAGAAAGATATTTCCATCCCGGAAGAAATGGGAAAAGTTTACACCTCGATTCAGGATGCACTCCAGTTATTAAAAGTAAAACGATTCCAGATTGATGACGGGACATTTATCCTCGTTAATAAGATCGATCCAAGTCAATTACCATTGAAAGTTTCCAATATTCATTTTCATATTGACAATTTGGAGGTCGAGGCGGGTAAACTGACGGGGAAGGAGAATCTGTTGTTCAGTGAGAACGTCGTACTCCGCAGTGATAATCAAAATATCATTTTCCCTGATGGGCGTCACCGCCTAAGCTTCAGTCATTTCCGGATCAACCTGAAAAAAAGGTTGGTGGAATTTGATAGCTGCACCATTGCAGCTACCCGTGGCGATAGCACAACTTCTTCTTTCAATGTTTTTTTTGATGCGCTCCTGCTGACTAATATCGACTTTGATACATTGTATAAAGCAGAAGTGATCAAAGCCGATTCGGTGTACTGCGTCAACCCGAAATTTAACCTGGAAGTGCAGGTCGGAAAAAACAAAGGCAGTAAAAAGCCACCGCCTAAATTAGAAGATATCGTTAAGCAACTGACCGGCGACCTGCAGCTGGGTTATGTAGTGGTCAGTAATGCAGATTTTAATATTAAAACGATAAAAGATAGCGTACCCACTTCTTTTACGTTCAGTAATAATAATTTTGAGATGCAGGGATTGAGCGTGGACCAGCAGGCCGCTAAACCGGTTAGAGTGAAAAGCTTTGCTATGGCTATCCGTAACTACGAGAATTTTATTAAGGACAGTGTTTATAGTGTAAAATTTGACAGTGTCCTTTTTAAAGACGATCATATCACCCTAAGTAATTTTTTATTCAACAAACTGGATAATGGAAAAATTCTGAACACCTTCAGCATTCCGCAGTTTACACTTCGCGGGCTTTCCTGGGATGATCTCGTTTTTGAAAGAAAAATGAAAGCAGAACAAGCTATCATGCTAAACCCGCATATCAATTTTACAGCTACCGCCAGGAAAAGTAATAAACCGGGCCGGCAGAATATTTTCCAGTCGCTCGGAGCCGCGAATGAATATATGGACCTGCAGCAGTTGGATATTTTGGACGGAGCCATAGATATTAAATTAAGAAACAACCTCCGGGTTCGCCTGGACAATGCGACTGTCTCTGTTAAAAGCCAATCTTTACTGGAATCAAAAAAACTCTCAGGAATAAACAACTCCTTAACACAATTACAATTTAAAAAAGGAATTATCCATGCCGGCAATACAGATATAACGCTGCATGATATTATGTACGTAGGACAAAGCGGGCAGTTTGGTGCCAGCCGTATTGATGTTAGTAATAAAGAAAAGGATATGCTCATCTTGTTACAGGATGTACAGGTAAAAAAAATGCAGGTAGATGAAGTATCCGGGAATATATATGCAGATGGAGTAAGCTGGCAAAGCGGAGATGTAAATATAAATGCCTTAGGCAGAAAAAAAGATGGTGACGGTTCACTGATCGAATTGAATAATGTACGGGGCAACAATACTTCGCTCAGGGGTACAGTAGGGGGCAAACAGGTGTCAACAAAGCTCACCAGCATCTCTTTTACAAATTTGGAAAAACAAGTTGATGGAAAACTACAATTAGAGGGACTGGATATAACAGGGCAAGAGCTAAAAGTAAAAGACAACAACATCAATCTTTCTGTCGCCACCTATGATATTACTGACAATAAAAGTTCATCCTTCCGGAAAATTACATTTACGAAAAATACCGGGAAAATGGAAGCTGATATTATTGTACCCGCCATGACCCTGACACCCCATGTACAACCATTGATCAACGGCGACATCGCACTGGATGCCATAGTCATGGAAAAACCCGTTATTAACCTGCGAGTGACAAAGACAACTGCTACCGTGGAAAATAAAAAAATGGGTCTCCCTAAAATTGATGTCAGCTCACTGCAGGTAAGTCAGCCCAGGATCCGCTTTGCCCGTGATAGCGACAGCGGTATGCTAACATTAGAATGGTTTGGCGAACGGAATAGTTCCAATTTTTTACGGGCCACAGACCTGCACACGAATGCAGATAACATATCCCTCGGTAACCTTTCCTTTTACCTTACTGATTTTTTATTTACAAGCCCCAAAGGAAAGACATTGAATACGGGTGAAGGAAAATTATCGGCACAATTAAAGGATATTAAAATTGAACAGGAAGAAACCCTGCCGATAGAATGGGCTGGGACCATTTCAAGCCTAGATGCCAGGGATTTCCGGCTTGACAGTCTGGGCAAATCCAAAGGTAACCTGGTAATGAATACCGGCTCCTTGCAGAACTTGCATATTAGTTCTTCCACTATTATAAATCTTCAACAACTTGCAGCGGCTAATAAGGCGTTTAAAGTAAGCCAGCTGACAGGGCTGTATTCTACAACCAGTACCAATCTTCGCTGGGCCAACGCCGACTTCAACCGCAACGATAATATTTTCTCTCTTGATTCTTTTTCGCTGATCCCTGTTCTATCAAAAGATTCCTTTCTTGCCCGGCAAACATTCCAGGCAGACTATATGACCCTTCAATCCGGGGCTTTACGGTTAGGTCCGGTGGATTTTGATACGTATATCAAAGACAATACGTTAAATGTAAAAACTGCAAGAATTGACAAATTATTATTTGCCGACCATAAAGACAAGCAACTGCCATTTAATTCAGGGATCATTAAACCGCTGGCAGTAAATATGCTGAAAAAAATTCCACAAAAATTATCTGTGGATACCGTTTTGTTCACCAACGCAAGAGTAGATTATACCGAGGTCAGCGAAAAAACAAAACAAGCCGGTACAATACCCATCACCCGGATGAATATAAAATTAACAACAGTTAAAAATTATAATATCCGGCCCACTGACAGCCTGGGTATGCTGGCAACAGGTTACCTGATGGATACGGCCTGGATAAGATTAAAGGTCAAAGAGTCCTATACAGATACTTTGGGTGGTTTTCTTATGACGATGGTGGCAAAACCGATGGATCTCCGTGTGCTGAATCCGGCAATAATACCACTTGCGTCAGCTAAAATCGAATCAGGCTACCTGGACACCATAAGTATGCGGGCCATTGGCAGGGAGTATCTTTCCTGGGGTGAAATGCAGATGTTCTATCATGATCTGAAGATCCGGGTGTTGAAAAATGGGGATGAATCGAAGAAGAATTTTCTTACGGGCCTCATTAGCTTCCTGGCCAATAGCTTTGTTGTAAAAAAGAAGAATACATCCCGGACCGGCAATGTTTTTTTTATCAGGAACCGGGACCGGTCAGCGATCAATTACCTTATAAAAATTGCTATGAGCGGAATGGCCAGCAGTGCCGGTGTAAAGAAGAATAAAAAAATGATGCGGCTTTATAAAAGGGAATTGGAAAAACGTAACCTGCCCCCGATCGATTTCGACTAAGTACTACAGGTCTTTTACGATCATTCAAAATGAAACGATTCTCGTTCAACAGCTGTTTCAGAAGATTTATGTATCTTATGGTTCAATTAACCCTTATCTGTAGCTATGCTGTTAACAGCCTTTCAACGGTTATCCTTTACCTGCTTTCTTTCCATTTCCTTATTTTGCGTGCAGGCTCAAACGCAGGAGGACTTTAATACCAAACTATCTGATGTATATACAAATACAGCTGACAAGAAAAAGGCTCTCGTCATTGCAAAAGAGCTGTACGATATGACAGAAAAGAAGAAAGACCTCCAGACCTATGCCAATTACTATTTACTAAAAACAATTTTCCAGGTACAAGCTCCTGATGCGCCACTGGCCAAAATCTGCTCAGAAAAAGCCACCAAAGCGATGAATGCGATGGCCGGTATTACAACCAATACGGCCGACACCACCAATAATCCTTTTAACCAATGGTATTATGTGATATTTCCCGGCCTGTTTACCAACAAAGACCCCCAAAATGCCACAAAGGCACTGGAGTTTATTAATAAGTATACGGAGTACAAAAAATTTGACAGTTATTATTATATCGCTTTTTCATTTGAGCGAAAAGGTGATTTTGTCAGTGCCAGGGAGAATTATGAAAAAGCGCTTTCTATGGAAAGTACAGACCCAACTGCTTATCATACTTACCTATATTATACCAATTTTCTCTCCAAGTCCGGTGAGTACCTGAAAGCTGAAGAATATATTCAAAAAATGGAGCATCTGTCATTAACCGGCAACGAGCTATTCCGCGATTCTTATAAGGCTGAAGTGATGGGGGCTAAAGTGACTTATTACCTGAACATTGGTGATTACCAATCATATATCGGGGCCTCGGAAGAAAATCATGCCTATTTGTCGAAGCTCTGGCATAAAAATAATACGGCTCCCTGCGATCCGTATCCCGGTATCAATTTAACCACGGCTGCCTATGGAAAAGAAATGCTGAAAGAATATGATGCAGCTGAACGTTTGTGGAAAAGCCGTGACTCGGTCAACTATATTTGGATCAACTGCCACAACAAAACCTATCCCAATAACCAGTATTCTGCAGTCTCCATGTACCCGGTGTATCTAATTAAAAGAGGGAAATGGTTAAAACTCCCCAAACCGGCTGCTTTCTATTTACAGGAAACGGAGGCACACTACAACACTTATAGCCAGTATGCAGACATCAGTGTCAATTTTATGAAAGCTACTCAACTGGGATTCCTGGGCAGCCCGCTGTATAGCGAAACATTCAAACCATTGATGGAAGAGGTTAAGAAATACAGGAATTTCCGGGAATCGACACAACCTTATTCCCACTATGCTTATTTCAGTATGCGGGATAAAAAATTGGAAGAAGCCCGGGATGCTTACAAAGAACTATTCAACCTCAATGGCAGCTGGATCAATGATATTATTTTTACGTTCGGTGAAAAAGCGTTTGTGACCTATTATAATTCCAAGCTCAAGGAAGGCTACGAGAATTTTCACAGCTTTGTCAAAATTGCCAAAGAGAAAAAACCGGCTTTATATTCCGAAGCTGCACAGCAGGCTTACAGCAACCTGCTTTTTACCAAGTCTATTTCGTTGAAAGGAACTGAAAAACGAAAAGAAGCTTTCCTGAATTCCAACGACAAGAATATTACTTTACTTTATGAGCAATGGATTGCTAAAAAACAACAATTACTCCGGCAATACCTGAAAGCAGATGAACCTTCGGGAATTGACACCGTAAACAAAATAAACCAGGCTGAGATAAAGCGGATGCAGGACGAGGTGAATCACCTGGAAAACGAGTTGACAGCGAAAGCAAAAGATTTCAAGAAATATTTACAATTGGTTCCCCCTGACTGGAAAACCGTCAGGGACCAGTTAAAAGACGGGGAAGCCGCTATTGAAATGGTCCGGTTCCAATGGAAGGACCAGGTGTATTATTCCGACACGAATTATTATGCTGCTTATATCATTACAAAAAACAGCCAATACCCTGAGATCGTGTATTTGCCAGATGCTGCTGCCGACCTTGATAACAAATATTACCGGTTCTATAAAAATAATATCAAACTGAAAACAGAAGATAAGGAATCCTATAACCGGTTTTGGAAGCCTATTAAAGAACAACTGAAAGGGATCAGCAAGGTTTATTTCTCTCCCGATGGTATTTATCACCTGATCAATATTTCAACTTTAAAGAATCAGGAAAGCGGGCAATTTCTCCTTGATGAAACCGAAATTCATTATACCACGTCGGGAGTGGATATCAATAATGGGATACCGGATAAAGAGATAAGAACAGCAGTGCTCTTTGGCAGACCCACTTATAAAACCGGGACCGTAAGTACCATTCCAGTTGCGGATGCAAACACCCGGTCACTTGTGAGAAATTTCAAAGATGCTGTAATACCTGACCTGCCAGGAACAGAAGAAGAAATATTGACGATCAAAAAAGAAATGGACCTGGGTAAGATCGGGGTGAAATATTACCTGAAAGAAGAGGCGACAGAAGATAAAGTGTATGGTCTCCATAGCCCGGGCATATTGCATATTTCTACACATGGTTACTGGTCGCCCGCCGGTGCTACTGCTACCGACGGCTATCGTATGTTCAATGCAATGGTGAACTCCGGTTTATTATTAAGCGGGGTGGTAAATTTTTACAGCTTACCGGTATACCCCGATACCTACGATGGCATTCTTACGGCTTATGAAGCACAGAACCTTGACCTGGAAAATACTTCCCTGGTTATATTATCGGCCTGCGAAACAAGTCTGGGCTATTTGGATGCCGGTGAAGGTGTATACGGATTGCAACGGGCTTTCCGGGCAGCCGGTGCCAGCAGCATTATGACCAGTCTCTGGAAAGTGGACGATGTGGCCACCCGTGATTTCATGATCCTGTTTTACCAGCAATACCTGAAGACCAAAAATAAAAATGCAGCTTTTGTAATGGCACAAAAAGCCATCAAAGAAAAATACAAGGACCCTTATTTCTGGGGTGCTTTTATTATGGTAGGAAAGTAAACAATTAGTCGATCGGGAAACAAATCTCCAATGTACAACCGTTGCCGGGGGATGAAACAATATTCACTTTACCATTATACACATCAGCCCGGCTGATGATATTAAGGAAGCCAATACCCTTGGTGCTTTTATCCAATGTATCAAACCCAACCCCATCATCACTTACCACCAGGCGAACCATGTTATTTGTTTCATTAATCATGATCTGCACCGATTTCGCATCCGCATATTTATTGATATTGTTTGTTTGCTCCTGTATAATACGGAACAACATCAGTTTTTGATCATCCGACAGTTTATTTTCTACCCTTTCATTAAAGATCAGGTCCACTTCTGTTTGCCGTAACATTTGCATATTCCGCACAATATCCTCTACACTTTCTTTTAATCCTACTGTTTTTACATTCGCAGTACTAAGTGATTTGGAAAGCTTCCTGATCTCCTGCAGGGCCAGTAATTGGTATTCAATGGCCTTATCCAGCAGTTCAGCGGTTTGACCAGGTATTCGCTTGGCAGTATCCATAAACAATTTAGCACTCATCAGAATCTGGTTCACATTATCATGCAATTCCCTGCTGATATTAGTTTTTTCCTGTTCCTGCGCTGCGATAGTAGCATGTGTAATAGCCTTATGCCGCTGTACCTGTTCATCAAGCAATTGTTTTTCCAGTTTCTTTTGTTCCGTCAGGTCACGAATGGCGCCCAAAATTCGCATAGGTTTCCCGCCCCGGTAAAGAATGATACCGGAGTCGAAGAGAAATTTATAGCTACCATCGGCACATTCAAAGCGGTATTCATCTTCCCAACGTTCTACACCCTTTTTTATCTGCTCATTTAATTTGTTCTTCACCCGTTCCCGGTCATCGACATGCACTTTATTGAACCACCAACTAAGGTTCGAATCAATCTGCTCCGGCGCATAGCCCGATAGACGGCGGAAAGCCCCGCTCCGGTAAATTTGGCTGGTCGTAAGGTCTATATCCCAGATTGCATCCGAGGTCACTTTGGAGATATGATAAAAACGTTCATTGCTTTTCCTTAACTCTTCTTCTATTTTTTTTGATTCGGTAATATCTGAATAGGATACCACTACAGCATAAGGTTCAAACTCACCGGGACGGATCAGTGCTTCTGAATTAAGGGATAACCAAAGTACCGCGTCATCGGGACGCTGAATACCCAGAATCACATTGCGTTGGGGGAAACCGGTTTGCAGGCTCACACTGGCAGGATATTCCGTAGGGGGAAAAACAGAACCATCGGTCCGGATGGTTTTCCAGGATGGCCGGCTCAATCCTCTTTCCAGCAGGTCCTCTACGGTCAGGCCAAATATTTCAGCTCCTCTTTTATTGCAGGCTTCGATCTTACTATTTGCATTGATCATCATCACTCCCTGTGGCAGGGTGTTCATTAATATTTCATATTTCTTTTCTGCTGCATCCAGTTCTTTCTCTTTATTCTTGATGTCATTAATATTATGACTCACGATCATGATTGCCAATGGCTTGTCATGTTCATCAATTATATAAGTAGCAGAAGTACGGAAATAAATTTGTCGCCCGTCGTGGCTTCTGTATAATACTTCACCGCTCCAGAAGCCTTTTTGGGAAAGGTTATGAAGAACTTCATCTGCGGTTCCACTGATAAAATCAATATCGATTAGATGAAAAAGATTTTTACCCATGGCACCGGGTTGCCCGTGCAATTCCTCAGCTGCAGTATTCCAGCCGGTAAGGTTAAAGTGCAGATCGGTTTGCAGGACTGCGTCGTGCAGGTTATCGGTAAGACTATCCTTCACAAAAGAGGCTTTGTGAATAACAGACAAATATTCTTCCCTTTCGGAACGAAAGGCACCCAGCTTACTCATAGATATTGGTTTACAATTGGTTTAAACGCTGTTTTTCATAGCAGATTGTGCAAAACAACAGTATAAAGTAGAATTTTTACCGGCAGTATTCAGCGTAAAAGTTCTCTTATTTTTGATTCGCGGGTATAAAAACAGGGAATAGGATAGGGATTTTACGATATATGGCCGTCTCAACTCAATTGTTCTGCGGCGATGGTGAAGTTCATAGTTTACACCTTGGTGCGTGTCTCACGCCCCAACTCTTACACCTTGGTGCGTGTCTCATGCACCAACTCTTACACCTTGGTACGTGTCTCACGCACCAACTCTTACACCTTGGTGCGTGTCTCACGCACCAACTCTTACACCTTGGTGCGTGTCTCACGCACCAACTCTTACACCTTGGTG
>JAWXCO010000192.1:0-29226 GCA_034408705.1 Bacteroidota bacterium | reverse complement strand
GGTGCAACAGGTGCAACAGGTGCAACAGGTGCAACAGGTGCAATAGCTTTTGTAGGTGATACCGGTGCTTTTGGTGGAGTGGGCGGAGGCGGTGGTGGTATTTCACCATAAAGAGCTTCGTACTTTTCTGCATTTTCCTTCCACTCCGTGAGTAAAATTCTTTTTACTTCTTTACCTGTCTTATCTTTTACCAGCAGCAGGCATTCTCCTTTATTATCTTTTACATTGATAATATATCCCTTGTTGTTTTGTTCAGTTACATACGGAATTGTATCCGTTAGAGAAGGCGTGATTAATTGTATTGGTCTTGACTGCCCTGTTAACTGCTCGCCGATCTCCTTCCGGAAAGAGACGAGGATAAAACCCAGTACCGGTAACAGGAACAGGAACCGGAGCAGGTGAAGCTGAGCTGATTTGTTTTTATTCATCATGGCTATACGTTTTTTTAATGACGAGAAATTGAACTTGGGAGCTATACTGAATTGATTGTTGCCGGTTACTTTCAGCAACAGGTATTGATATTGTTTTTTATCCACTCCATTTTCCAGCACCTTGTGATCAGCCACAAATTCCAGGTTTTGGCGGATGGCCGATCGGAGTAACCAGGCAAAGGGATTATACCAGTTGAGCAGGCAAAGGAATTCGCCAAGCAGGATGTCAACACTGTGTCGTTGTTTTACATGTACAAACTCATGCCGGATAATTTCCTCCAGCTCTGCAGCGCTGTGCTGGTGCTGATTGATGAACACGGCATTACCAAATGAAAAAGGAATAATAGCATCATTGACCTGGTAGAGCTCTATGCCTTCTGCGGAGATCAATTCTGCTTTGCGCATCATTTTCCGGAAGGATAATACCTGTATCACCAAACGTACCGTCATAAACAGCATTCCGGCCATGATTAGCATCCCGACCATATTCCATCCGCTGAGAAAAGACCCGGATTCAGATCGATTATATAGCAGAGGGATCCATTGCAGCATCGTGCTGTCGGTTAATTCATGTTGATCAAGTGCCGGGCTGATATCAATAAAAGGAATGATAAAAGAAAGCACCGTATAACCCAGCAGGTACCAGCGGTTCCAGTTATAAAAAGTAAGGCGGCGCAACACCAGCTGGTAAAATAAAAACACCACGCCAAGGCTGACGGATAATTTGAGCAGGTAAATAAATACGACTGGCATACAAATTCATTAATTGGTTACCACAAACTATTTTTTGTTTTCTTTTTCGATGAACTGGATGATCTCTTTCAATTCTTTTGCAGATAATTTTTTCTGCTCCACAAAAAAGTTCACCAGTTCCTTGTAGGAGTTATCAAAATATTCTTTGACCACGCTGCCCATAAATTTCTTCTTGTACTCCTCATCGGTAATAGCAGGTTTGTATAAATAAGTATTACCCAGCAAGCGGCTACTAATGTATCCTTTCTTTTCCAGGTTCTTAATCACGGAAGCCACCGTGGTGTAAGGAGCCGGCTCATCCATATTATCTATAAAGGATTTTACATTGCCTTCACCGGTACGCCACACCGCCTGCATGGCCTCTTCTTCTACATGGGTTAACTTATCCATTTCTACGATATTTTCGTAAAACTACGAATATTTCGTAGGTGTACAAATTTATTTTTTAAAAAGTCTGGAAGACCGGAAAAACGGAAGACCGGAACTTTGCAGACGTGTTGGTAAATTGAATTGAAGAAAATATTTAACCCTGTGAATTAGTAGTTGGTCTTTTCACCGTCCATTAGCAGGAAAAAACATTTTTGGCCCGTTAAATAACCTTTGAGACGTAAAAAACGGCGGGTAGCTTTATCTACTAAAACTAAAGACTATGGCTTTTAAATTTGAAAAACTGATCGTCTGGCAAAAGGCTGTCGATCTTTCAGACACCGTTTATAAGTTGACAAAGAGTTTCCCGATAGAGGAAGTTTATGCTTTAACATCACAGATCAGGAAAGCTGCAAATGCCGTCTCCCTGAATATTGCAGAAGGATCTGCCGGCCCGTCCAACCGCGAGTTCAACCGCTTCCTGGGTGTCGCTTTACGATCTGATATGGAAATAGTAGGCTGTATTTACCTGGCTCAAAGAAGAGGGTACATCAAAGAAGATGAATTCAAAAAAATATATGAAGCCTGTGGAGAACTCCTCGTGATGATCAATGCTTTGAAGAAAAGGCTGAAGTGAGAGAGTCCCCAAAACCGGAAGAAAAGTCCGCAAGACCAGAAAAAAAGTGGGTCGGGTCGAATAGACTAAGAACTTGTAACAAATTCAAATTTGGAAAACAGCGACGGTCTATTCCAGAACGGGCTTGCGGACTTTCTTTCTATATGAACTCCTTTAGCTTTCCCACCACTACATCTACTTCTTCCCTGGTATTATGCTTACTGAAAGAGAATCGAACCGTTACCAGGTTGGGGTTATTGTTGATGGCCCGGATCACATGGCTGCCAACATCGGCACCACTGCTGCAGGCACTACCACCAGAAACACAAATGCCCTGCATATCCAGGTTAAAGAGGATCATTTCCGATTTTTCGGTTTTGGGAAAAGCGGCACTTAATACTGTATACAGGCACTTGTCCTCCTGGTCACCGTTTAACTGTACCCCTTTTATATGCTGGCGTAGTTGACCGATCATATAGGTCTTTAATGATTGTATATACTGGCTGTCAGCTTCATGATTTTGCATGGCCAGTTCCAATGCTTTCGAAAAACCGACGATACCATATAAATTTTCTGTACCAGCCCGCATATTTCTTTCCTGCCCGCCGCCAAAGATGAAAGGCTTGATCTTGATATTATCATTGATGTATAAGATCCCAACTCCTTTCGGCCCATGAAATTTATGTCCTGCCCCTGAAATAAAATGTACCGGTGTTTTCCGCAGGTCCAAATGATAATGGCCAACGGTCTGCACACAATCCGAATGAAAAATTGCGTTGTGTTTTTTACAAAGTGTTCCTACCGCATCTATATCCAGGATATTACCTATTTCATTATTTGCATGCATCAAACTAACAAGGCAACGTTCTTGTTGTCCCGACAGTTGTTCTTCCAAATCGGCCAAATCCACATGCCCATTGTCCAGCAACCTTACATGACTGGCCGTGATAGCATCGCCGCTACCATAATGCTCCACTGTATGCAGTACAGCATGATGCTCGATCGACGAAGAAATGATATGCTTGCATCCAAGGTCACGGATGGCCGATAAAATGGCGGTATTATTACTTTCTGTTCCCCCGCTGGTAAAAAATATTTCTCCCGGGTGGGCATTTAATAATTTGGCGACCGATTTCCGGGCTGTTTCAATGGCCAGCCTTGATTCCCTTCCATAAGAATAAATAGACGACGGGTTGCCAAAATTAGCGGTCATATAGGGCAACATGGCATCCAGCACCTCCTTATCCAGTGCGGTAGTAGCGGCATTATCAAAATAGATCCGGTTCATGAGAGCGTGTGGGGTTATGCGTTTCGGGTTGGTGCCCGGAAAGTGAATATTTCTGATCGTTTGCAAAGATAAGTAATCGGATTTCGTTGGACTTTTGTTTGAGCAAAATAGGCGTAAACGATGGATGTAAGTACAGGATTTTTTTTACCGCATAGACGGGGAGAAAATTTCCTTTTAGTTGAAATTCTCTGCACCTCCTCGTCTCAGCGGTTAAATTTTATGTGTGTAAAAGAGGTACAGCATCTACCCCTTCACTTTAGCTTCTGCCGGCTAACATATAGTTGTAGCAACGGGTACAAACTAGTCCGCCAGGCATCCATCCAATCCGTTTCATCCGTTTCTGGTATTCTCGACCCTATGCCCTTCAACATTCATTTTTTTAAGACTCTCTGAAGCGGTAAATTTAGTTTACATATTATTTTTATATGCATACATCCGACAATAACAAAGGACGCCGGGACTTTTTAAAAAAATCGACGGCATTGGCAGCACTTACCATTGCTTCTCCTGCATTAATAAAAGCAGGGGAAAATAATGAAACTATTGCAGCCTATTTTGAAAAAGTTCCGCTGGAACTGGAAATAAACGGGCAGCCATATAAACTGTCAGTTGAACCAAGAGTTACGCTCCTTGACCTGTTGCGTGAACAATTGGGATTAACAGGCACTAAAAAAGGTTGCGACCACGGTCAATGTGGTTGCTGCACAATTCATGTGGATGGTCAACGCATCAACTCCTGTTTATCATTGGCGGTAATGAACCACGGAAAAAAAATTACTACAATTGAAGGATTGGCAAAGGGAGAAGAATTGCATCCCATGCAGAAAGCATTTATGAAACATGATGGTTTTCAGTGTGGCTATTGCACACCGGGGCAAATTATGTCCGCGATCGGATGTATAAGAGAAGGACATGCTGATACTGCTGAAGATGTGCGGGAATATATGAGTGGTAATATCTGTCGTTGCGGCGCTTATCCAAATATCGTAGATGCAATTATGGAAGTTGCACCAATTTTAAAAAATAAATAAACAAATTTTTCTATGTGCAATGCCGATGATCAATCGGTATAAAAAAAGGAGGAAAGACGGTATGATAAATTTTGAATACATAAGAGCCCATACGGCAAAAGCTGCGGTAGATGCTGCCATAAAAAATTCGTCTGCAAAATTTATTGCCGGTGGTACCAACCTGGTTGACCTGATGAAGAAAGGAGTAACTACCCCTGAACGATTAATAGATATAAATTCATTGTCATTAAAAGATATCAGCAGCGATACAAAAGGACTTAGCATTGGCGCATTGGTACCAAATAGTGTTGCAGCAGAAAACAAGCTGGTAAAGGAACAACATCCTTTGCTGGCAATGGCATTGAATGCAGGTGCTTCTGCACAATTGCGGAATATGGCAACTATTGGAGGCAATATTATGCAGCGTACAAGATGCTCTTACTTTTATGACATAACAATGCCCTGCAATAAACGAATCCCGGCAAGCGGATGCGGAGCAATGGATGGTTACAATCGTATGCATGCCATCTTTGGGGCCAGTTCGACATGCATCGCGGTACATCCGAGTGATATGTGTGTGGCATTAGCAGCATTGAATGCAACAGTGAACGTAAGTGGTGCAAAGGGAGAAAAGAAAATTTCTTTTATAGATTTTCACCGCCTGCCGGGTGATACGCCTGAGGTGGATACTAATTTACAGGCGGGTGAATTGATTACATCGATACATATTCCTGCTAATCGTTTTAATAAAGTCTATTACCTCAAAGTCCGTGACCGTTTATCGTATGCATTTGCATTGGTATCAGTTGCGGTGGCACTGGAAGTAAGTGATGGTGTTATCAAATCAGCCAGTGTGGCAATGGGTGCTGTGGCACACAAGCCCTGGCGGTTAACAGCAATGGAAAAATATTTAATTGGCAAAACAACTGCAGCAGAGGTTTTCAAAGAAGCGGCAGCTATCGCATTAACCGGTGCTAAAACCTATCAGCATAATGAATTTAAAGTGAAGCTGGGTAAATCGGCTATTGTGGAGGCATTGATGAAAGCGACGGGATAAAATAACCCACCCCTTTCGAGAATTCCTTGTTGCAAAACGTTGCGGCCTCCCGATTTTCATTGGGACAGGCTCTCACCGGAGGAGATGGCGGTCGTTTTAATCCGGAAGCAATAAAGGAAACAATAGATGGCACCACTTTCCGAAGAGATTGAAAAAAAAGGAAGATGCTGAAAGTTGATAAGGTAAAGTGATAAGATATGCTTTCGTAAACATCCCCGCCCGGGTAGGGATGCCGTATACAGCTCTTGCGAAGGGCAGCAGTTAAAAAAAATTGGAAAATACTGATTACAGGGAGAGAAAACTTTATGCTTTAGGGTACATCCCCTCCCTGGAGGGGTGGATTTAGTGAACTAAATGCTTTAAGAAACCGGGGTGGGTATAGATGCCATGAAAACAGAACGATGAAGACCCGATAGCTATCAGGTGCGATGCAACAGACGATTATCTGTGTTTATGATGCTGGTAACAAAAAAAAACGAACAAACAACAGACTATGGATACAAAAAATTTCTCCGAAACATTTTTTGCAGAAGGCGACCGGGTAGATGGTCTTGCAAAAGTTACCGGCAAAGCAAGGTTTACAGCCGAGTTCAACCCTGCTGGACTTACCTATGGTGTATTTGTTTGCAGCACTATAGCCAGGGGTGCAATTAAAAACATGAATTTATATGCTGCAAAAAATGCTCCGGGTGTAATTGATATTATTTACTACCTCAACTGTCCGGCTGTACCGGGCTTCAAACCTGTTGACAGGGCAACTAATCCCACAGCAAGGGATTTTACCGGGCTGAAAGTTTTTTATAACAATTTGGTAGTAAGCAATGGTCAGCCGGTGGCATTGGTCGTTGCTGATACATTTGAAAGAGCCGTGTATGCTGCCTCCTTAGTAAAAGTGGACTACATAAAAGAAAATTCAGAAACGGATTTTGATAAAAATAAATTCAATGAAAAACTGCTAAAGCCGCGTCCAGAATATGTACGCAACCAAAAAGATGCCTGGGCAACTGCTGAAGTAAAACTGGAACAAGAATATAACATTCCCATTGAAACACATAACCCGATGGAAATGCATGCTACCGTGGCTGTTTGGGAAGGAGCTAAACTAACGGTGTATGATAAATCGCAGGGACCAAAAAATGTACAGGGCGAACTGGCCCGTCTATTTGCATTGGATGAAAAAAATGTGAAAGTGATTACCGAATTTGTGGGTGGTGCATTTGGAAGCGGCCTTCGCAGCTGGCCGCATGTGCATGCGGCAGTGATTGCTTCAAAAAAATTAAACCGCCCGGTAAAAGTTATACTGAACCGTGAACAAATGTTTACGATGGTGGGATATCGTCCGCAATGCTGGCAAAAAATTGGTATAGGTGCCAGCAATGATGGTAAGTTAACCGGTATTGCGCACCATGCCATTAGCAATACGTCTGCGTACGAAGATTTTTCCGAAGGTATTTCCAGTGTATCGCAGTATTTGTATGATTGTCCCAATGTGTTTACCACTTATAAAATATTACCGCTTGATATAAACACGCCTACCTGGATGCGTGGCCCCGGCCCTGCTTCCGGTTGCTTTGGCTTAGAATGTGCATTGGATGAACTAAGTTATAAATTAAATATAGACCCCATTGAACTTCGGCTTATCAATAATGCAGCAGTACATCCGCATAGTAAACTGCCCTGGACCACAAAGTTTTTGAAAGAATGTTATGCGTTAGGTAAAGAAAAAATTGGCTGGCATAAAAGACCAGCAACTCCCGGCACATTGAAAGAAGAGGGTATGCTGGTTGGTTATGGTATGGCCGTAGGTGTGTTTGGAGCAGGGCGCAGTGCTGCTACAGCTAAAGGCATTTTAAGAAATGATGGCAGCCTCATATTACAAAGTGCTGTCAGCGATATGGGACCCGGTACTTCCACTGCAATGGTAAAAATCGGCAGTGAACAAATGGGACTAGCAGAGAAAAAAGTACGATTTGAATTGGGCGATACAGACCTGCCTACCGGGCCTACACAAGGTGGTTCAGGTTCGGCCACGGCAGTTGGTTCAGCAGTAATAGCCGTGTGTGATGCCCTGAAGCAAAACCTGAAAGAAATGGCGATAGAAAGTATTACTGCATTTAAAAACCTGAAACCCGATGAAATAAAATTTGAAAATGGAAAATTAGTTGCCGCAAACAATTCCGCTTCCATTCATTTTATGGATTTACTTAAAGAGAGTGGTAAGCCGGAGCTACAAGTGTCTAAAAGTTCGAGTGGTTTTGCACAGCGGGATAAATATGCAACCAATTCTTTTTCGGTGCATTTTGTAAAACTGCATGTGCATCCTGTAACAGGTGTGATAAAACTAAAACATATGGTATCGGCCGCCGATGCAGGAAAAATCATCAGTGAAAAAACTGCCCGCAGCCAGATGGTGGGTGGTGCTGTAGGTGGTATTGGTATGGCGATGACCGAAGAAACATTGCTTGACCACCGCTATGGCCGTTATATCAACAGCAATTTTGTAGATTACCATGTTCCTGTACATGCTGATGTGCCGCCCATGGATGTTGTATTTGCCAACCAGCCGGATTATATTATTAGTCCCACCGGTGCAAAAGGCATTGGTGAGATTGCCTTAGTAGGTGTAGCACCGGCAATCGTCAATGCCATTTACAATGCAACGGGGAAACGAGTGAGGGATTTACCGGTGACGCCGGACAAGTTGTTGTGATGGGTCATTTTCGATTAATACTGATAGGGTTTTATTCCGGTTGTAGTGTATATTAATGTGTTTGTAGCAATTGTACAACTCACCTACAACTGACAATACTCGTGGCAAGTATTCAGAAATAGTAAACTATATGAAACCTATTAAAAATAAAGTGTTTTGTAAGAATTGTGGAAGAACAAAAATGCTTTTTGATACAGAAAAAAAAGCCGAAAATTTCATAAAGTTTAATAAAGAAGAAATAGAGACAGAATCTGGATATGGACCTAAAGCTCATAGCAAAACGGAACCAATTTAAATCTACCTCAGGGGCTTTAGCAAATATTTGACGACACGTTCATCCATATGGACAGTTAGAAAAAAGTAGAGCTATGCCTAACTATTTGGCTCCTGCCCTAACTGACAAATCACAGAATACAGGCACAGCAGAAAGCAGTCAACTTCCCTACCCAAACTTCTTCATCTCCCGCATCAACCGCATAACAAAAAAAATTCGCCGTGGTCTAGTAATCCTTCGCATTGGCATGTGTCCGTAAAAAAAACCCGACGCGTGGCTCCCAGCAACAATGCAGGGTAACATTACCCGGTTCTTCGGAGCCTGTATCGGTCTGATAGATTTGCAATTCGGCAACACAATCAATCTCCCGTACCAATGCTTAAAAGCTTGTTATCTCTCCATTTTTGTTCTTAATTTTAACCCATGGCAGGCCTCAAAAAATACCGGATGGATAAAACAGCTTTTCAAATGCAAACTTTTGAAGAAGCAGACAACCATTTTGGCCCATGGGAAAATAAATCAACAGCAGAAAGACTTGATGCAGCTTTCTATCTTATCTGCATGGCCTTCAAGGTAAAGCCATCTACTAAACTTGACAGAACAGTATTCTCAAAACGTAAGCATGGCTGATTACTTTAACGATGATTTCAGAGATTTTCTTACCACATTTAAAAACCAAAAAGTGGAATACATTTTAGTTGGTGGTATGGCTGTAATCCTGAATGGCTATGTAAGAACTACCGGCGACATGGATGTGTGGGTAAAAAAAACAAAGGAAAATTACACGAGAATTAAGATGGCATTTCTTGAATTTGGTATGCCAGTATTTGACATGACCGAACAAAGATTTTTGAGTAATGAATTTGATGTGTGGATCTTTGGCGTAGAGCCGGTCAAAATTGAATTAATGACAGCCGTAAAAGGGTTAGCATTTGAAGATGCATTTTCGAAATCCCAAATTCATGATGATAACGGTCTGCCAGTTCGTTTTTTACATATAAATAGCCTTATAGATGCAAAGATGGCAGCGGGTCGTTATAAAGATCTTGATGACATCCATCAACTTCAAAAAGGAAAAAAGAAATAAGTAGAATAAAACTGCGGGGCTGCCAATACCGCAGAGCCGGAGCGTTCAATGAATCTTCTTCTTCTTCAAAGTCCCAAACCTTACCCAAACTCCTTAATATCCCGCATCAATTGCATGGCAATATTATTCGCCGTTGTCTCGTAATCGCTTTCGGCATAAATACGGATGATAGGCTCGGTATTCGAAGTGCGGAGATGTACCCAGTCATTATCAAATTCTATTTTTAACCCGTCCTCATCATTGACAGGATTTTTTTTGTACTTTATTTTGATCTTTTCAAAAATGCCTTTAACATCCACCCCATTTTGTAATTCCATCTTATTTTTCGAGATCACATAATCGGGGTATTGATTTCGAAACGACTTGATTCCTTTTTTATGACCAGCCAGGTGACTTAAAAATAACCCGATACCGATTAGTGCATCCCGGCCATAATGAAAATCCGGGACGATGATACCACCATTACCTTCCCCGCCGATCACCGCATTCACTTCCTTCATCTTTTTCACCACGTTCACCTCTCCCACTGCAGAAGGGAAATACTCGCCTCCCTGTTTCATTGTAATTTCCTTCAGGGCTTTCGTGCTGCTCATATTACTCACGGTATTACCCTTTCGTTTGTTCAAAACATAATCCGCTATTGCTACCAGGGTATATTCTTCTCCAAACAAACTGCCGTCCTCGTTGACAAAACAAAGCCGGTCCACATCCGGGTCCACTGCAATACCGAGATGGGCTTTTTGCTGCACCACTTCATTGCAGAGCTGTGATAAATGCTCCGGTAAGGGTTCAGGATTATGTGCAAACTTTCCATTCACTTCCCCATTCAATACGATCACATCATTTACACCCAGCGCTTTTAATAAAGCCGGTACAAAAGTGGCGCCGGTAGAATTAATAGCATCCACCACGACCCTGAACTCCTGTTTGGCAATGGCTTTAGCATTTACAAGCGGGTATTTGACTACAGCATCAATATGCTTTTGCATATAGCTATCATCTACTGTTACAGTTCCAAGTTTATCGACAGTGGCAAAAGAAAAATTTTCTTCCGCAGCCAGCTCCAGGACCCTGGCACCGGTTTCTGCAGAAATAAATTCACCATCGCTATTTAATAATTTCAATGCATTCCATTCTTTGGGATTATGGCTGGCCGTCAGGATAATACCGCCATCGGCATTTTCCATCTTTACTGCCACTTCTACCGTGGGAGTTGTGGATAAACCAAGGTCCACTACATCAATCCCCAGCCCTACCAATGTATTGACCACCAGGTTTTGCACCATGGCACCGCTGATCCGGCCATCACGTCCAATCACCACCTTACAATCCGTCTTATCAGCTGAAATAATGCTGCCAAATGCTGCTGTAAACTTAACGATATCAACAGGTGTCAGGTTATCACCGGGTTTACCGCCTATTGTTCCTCTGATGCCGGATATGCTCTTAATTAATGCCACTGTGCTGGTTTTAATGTGTAGGGTCTTAGATTATCCTTTACTATGAAAGGTTGCAAAAATACTGAACTGTGCTAACTGTACCGAAACAACCTTTCCACGCCTTTTCATTCCGAAAATCCCGGAATTCTTTGCCAAATCCGGTCATTTGCCGTTTATATTTGTTGTATGGCTGCTACTGCATGGTATAAAAACTGGTTTAATTCTATCTTCTATCATAAACTCTATTTTGAAAGGGATGAAAAGGAAGCAGAAGCTTTTATAAAAAACCTGATCGGGCATTTACAACCTACCCCGGGCAGCAGGATGCTGGATGTGGCCTGTGGCAGGGGCCGGCATAGCAAAACGCTGGCCTCGCTTGGATTTGATGTAACCGGTATTGATATCTCGCCTGACAGTATCAGTGCTGCACAACAATACGAAAAAGAAAACCTCCATTTTTTTGTGCATGACATGCGGCTACCGGCCTGGGGCAATTATTTTGATTATGCCTTTAACTTCTTTACCAGTTTTGGTTATTTCAGTACAAGAAGGGAACATGATGATGCTTTCCGCACAATCGCTAATAGCCTGAAACCCGGCGGACAGTTTGTGATCGATTACATCAATGTGCATTATGCAGAGGAACACCTCCTCCACAATGAAATGAAACAACTTGATGAGACCATCTACGAGATACACCGCTGGGATGACCATGCTCATTTTTATAAAAAAATAACAGTATCCGACCCGTCCATTTCCCAACCCGTAGAATACACAGAAAAAGTGGCCAAGTTTTCGTTGGGAGATTTTACAGAAATGCTGGCCTACCAGGGTATGCAGGTACAGGAAGTCTTTGGTGATTATCAATTTGGCTCTTACGATGTGAGAAAAACACCCCGCCTGATCGTGGTTGCATCCAAGGCAAACCCGGAGAAAGCTGACAAAGAAAAAAGGTTGTACAGTGATGGCAGGACCACGGATGCACTTACCTAGCAGAAATGCAGAAGAAACAAGGTGCAAGGCACAAGAGCTAACCGAAACATCACGACTTGTACCTTGTTCCGTGTACCGTGTACCTTTTATTTAATCCCGCTTATTATTCATCAGCATATACTTCGATGTTTCATAAAAAGCCGTTGTAAACTCCGATAATTTTTTCCTGGCAGAATCCTGTTGCTGGCGATTGTATAAAGAAGCGCTCTTATGCATGGGGCTTAACTGATCTTCCTTTGAATTGATATTTCTTGAATAATAAAAGTCATCGGTTACCATCCCTATCGCATCAGCGGTATTGGTAACGAATGCGTAGTTATTTCTTTTGTAAGGGTCCAGCAGATCCCGGCCGAGGGTGGTGTTGACATAGGACTCGTGCAACATACCTGCAATCGTGGGTAAAATATCTATCTGTGATACCACTTCACTCCTGCGCTGCGCAGTCAGCAGGTCCGGAGCGTAAAATAAAAGCGGTACATGTTCATCGGTCAGGCGCTGCTCTGTCCAAACGGCAGGGTACATCGCTTCCGCATTACCTGCCAGGCCATGGTCGCCTACAAAAACAAAGATTGTATTGTGAAAATATTTCTCCTGCTGCGCTGCTTCAATGAACTTTCTTATACAGTAATCTGAATACCGGAAGCAATTGAACTCATCAATAGATTCAAACCCGTATTTCTTCAACTCTTCGTCAGGCACAAATACGGGTTTAAAAGCAGTATCACTTTCCGGGATTGATTTATTGTAAGGGCGGTGATTACCGGAAGTCTGGATATAGGCAAAAAAAGGCTCCTCCTTTTTCTTGAAAACTTCATGGGCTTCCAGAAAAAGATCTTTATCACTGATGCCCCACACATTCACTTCCGGCACACCCGGTCTTTTACCTGTGTGCATTTGGAGACCATCAATATTATTCAGCAGGCCTTCAAAGTTTCCAAACTGTGCATCTCCGCCAAGAAAATAATGCTTTTCATACTCAACCAGGTTGTCCACGATCGTATGTTGCTTTATCGCTTCTGGATTGCGGCTGGAAAATTTAAATAGCTGTGCATCGGGAATACCGGATAAGATGGCGAATAAAGCCCGGGCCGTAGAAAAATGTGGCGCAAAACAACGTTCAAAGAAAATACCGTTTTTGCTCAGCGAATCAAAATAAGGTGTTGTCTTTAATGGATTACCGCTCATGCTGCTTTTATACATGCTGAACGATTCACATTGCACCAGTACAATATTGGGTTTGCTTTCAAAAGCCGTACTGCGGGGACCGATCTCGCGGCGATAGGAGAACTGGTCTTTATCGGGCAGTTGCATCCAGTCGGCCATTACCAGGAAAGCTTCTTTTGCTTTTTGCTCATTAAAGTCCGGTTTTCTTAAGCGAAGGGTCGCAAAGAAATTCTGCACCGGATTGATGGCTAAATAGGATTTAAATTTATTTTCAAACTTAAAACTGTCGTTCCGGCTTAAAGGCGGCCAGGATAAATTGCCCCAGGCAAATAAACCAAGTACCAGGCCGGCGAAGGAAAAATATTTCCTCCGGTAAAGTATACCCAGTCCGTCTGTTTTATTGATCACCTGCCAATGGCTCCGGTGATACATCCAACGAACAAAGACAACGGCTACCACCAAGCCCAGCAACATCCAGAACATGGGATAGGTTTGTCGCATCATCCTCCATGATATTTTAAAATCTTCGGCAAAGTTCATAGCCCCCGCATCCAAAGGAGTTTGGTTATACGACCAGCTGCCAAAACCCGCAGCAAAAAAAACAAACATAATAAACGTAACAATAGCGAGGTACCAGGTCCACCATTTCTTATTCCTGGCAGAATAAAAAGGCGACAATTTGGGCATCATACTCAGCAAAACAACCGGCAATAAGATAAAAGCGATCCACCGTAAATCATAACGGATACCCATTAAAAAGGAGGGGATCACATCACCGAATGAAACGCCCTTTGGCCGGAATGCAATAAAAGTAGCCATCCTGTATAATGTGAATATCAACAGGAATATGACAAGCAGGTTGGTGACCCACAAGATCGTCTTAGGTATTTTAAATCTTGTTAACATGACAGGCTACAATGAAAGGCTACAAAATAAGGTAATTTTTTATGCTTCCTGTGCCTCCTCTCCCTTTTGCCCGATTTGGATTGCTGATCATCGCTTCTTTTTTGAAAAATTGATCAGCCGGATCATTGCGAAGTTCGATTAGCAGGCAACCTGTACTTTTGCAGTCATGCATTTTTCGGCAATCACATTCTGGCAACGGCTGTTACAATTGGATCAGCAGCTGTTTGAAAAGATCAACAGCGACTGGAGCAACCCGTTTTTTGATACTGTAATGCCCCTGCTCCGCAATTCACTGACCTGGATACCGCTTTATACCTTTCTTTTAATATTCTTACTGCTGAATTTTAAGGTAAAAGGGATTTGGTGGTCGGTATTATTTCTTTGTACCATAGCCCTCACCGATATGACGGGTACTTATGGTTTCAAACATGTACTGGAAAGACCCCGCCCCTGCAATGACCCTGCTTTTACCGATCATGTTCGTTTATTACTCCGGCACTGTTCCGGCGGGTTCAGTTTTGTTTCCAATCATGCCGCCAACCATTTTGGCATGGCTGCTTTCTTTTTTGTCACATTCCGGCATATATTCAAGAAATGGGCCTGGGCAGGCTTGTTCTGGGCAGGCTCCATTGGTTATGCGCAGGTTTATGTAGGGGTACATTATCCCCTGGATGTTGTAGGCGGAGCCTTACTGGGCCTGGCTTTTGGCATCAGCTTCGGTACCATCTTCAATAAGCGGTTCGGATTTGCTACCTTTGGCAATCAACCTGCTGGATAAATGGAGATACTAATATTGGTGACGCTGATTTTTGTCAACGCCTTATTTGTCATTTCCGAAATATCCCTCGTATCGGTTCGTAAATCACGCCTGGAAAGCCAGGCTGAAAAAGGAGACCTGAAGGCCCGGCAGGCATTGGATCTTTCTAATAATCCTGAAAAATTTTTATCAGCAGCTCAAATAGGTATTACACTTATCGCCATCCTAACGGGGGTGTATTCAGGTGAACGTTTTGCCCGTTACGTTCAACCCTCTATCGAGAAAATAGACTTCCTGAAAGACTATGCCGATACGGTTGCTACCACGATCATTGTTATCCTGGTAACCTTCCTGTCCATCATTTTTGGGGAGCTGATCCCCAAACGGATCGGTTTGCTGCGGGCAGAACGGATCGCCAAAGCTGTGGCAGGTCCTATGAATGTTTTTGCCCGGTTCACCCACCCCTTTGTATTCTTACTGAATAAAACAAGCAATTTATTTTTTAGAATCTTTAATATAAAACGATCGAAAGATGATGCGGTAACAGAAGAAGAAATTAAAACAATGATCGGCGAAGGCACACAGGCCGGTACGATTGATGAGGCCGAACAAGAGATCATTGAAAGGGTATTTCACCTCGGTGACCGGAATATTACATCCCTGATGACCCACCGCAGTGATATCATCTGGTTCAATCTCGATGACAATGAAGATAAAATCAAAGAGAAGATCTTGCAGGAACCTCACTCTGCTTACCCGATTTGTGACGGAACGATCGATGTGATAAAAGGCGTGGTTTCTATCAAAGACCTGTATGTAAGCCCCGACAGTACCTTATTTAAGGATATCATGCAACCGGCTTTGTTTATTCCTGAAAATAATTCACCTTACCAGGTGTTGGAAAAGTTTAAGGAGTCACAAATTCATTCTGCTTTTATTGTAGATGAATATGGCAGCATTCTTGGATTACTTACGCTCAATGATATCCTCGAAGCCATTGTGGGAGATATTCCACAGAATGAAGGAATGGACTATGAGATAATTAAGCGTTTGGATGGTACTTACCTGGTAGACGGGCAGATACCTTTCTATGATTTTTTGACCCGATTTGAAAAGACCGAATGGATGAATGAAGGGGAACACGACTTTGATACCATTGCTGGTTTTATCCTCCATGAACTCGAAAGAATACCCAAACCGGGTGATAAATTAGAATGGAAAGGATTTATAATAGAAGTCATCGATATGGACGCCCATCGTATTGATAAGGTATTGGTGACGCTGAGTGAAGACCTGAAAGGAGAAATCGAAGATTAACTACCCCCGCATTCTTAATAATTGAAGACCGCTTCTTTATCAGGATATTCCAGCTTGGTACTCTTCCGGTTCCCTCCCACTTTCACATGCATGATATTCATCTGGTCGATAAATTCATCGAACATGATGGTGTTGGTGATTTCCAACTTGCTTACAGATGAAATATTTTCCACTTCAAAATAACCGTAAGCTGCTTCGCTTTCATTTTCATACCCGATATAACTGAATGTTACAGGCTTGCCGTTGGCCCGGATCGACAAATGACCAAGTATATATTTCTTGACCAGCGAATCCATAGCCGCCTTATTGGGTGGATTAATGAGATCGACTTTTACTTTATAATTTTTAGTGAGGTTTTTTTCAAAATCATCCGTAAAGATTTTACAGCTTATTTCCAGTGATTTAGTAGCAGCGTTATGCTCTATTTCCACCACACTGACATGAAACGGATGGGCTGCAGGCGGACGGGCCGACGTTAAAACAACGGCCAGTAAGGGGAATAGCGACCATTTATAGATAGATGATACCATTGACAGAATATATTCTTGTTTTACAAAAGTCTGGTTTATTTTGACGCCCTGAACAAGGTTTTCGTTAAAAGATTAAACGCTGGTAAGGACGGCAACAACTGTTGATAAGATGCAGGATTTCGGATTTTATTTTGGTTTAGGCTGGGAACATATTATAAGTACAGCAGCGCTGGATCACCAGCTCTTTATTGCTGCATTGGCCGCTATTTATTTGCTGAAAGACTGGAAACAGGTATTGATCCTGGTAACGGCTTTTACGATTGGCCATTCACTGACCCTGGCTTTAAGTGTGCTGGATATCATCCGTTTTAACAATAAATGGGTAGAATTCCTGATACCCCTCACTATTGTTATTACAGCGATAAGCAACCTGTTCCAGAAAAAATTCACGGCCCGTTCTACCCGTATCAATTATGTACTGGCCCTTTTGTTCGGATTGATACACGGAATGGGCTTTGCGAATTCTATACGTTTTATGATGGCGGATGACCAAAACCTTGGCTGGAGCCTCTTTGGTTTTAATGTGGGACTGGAAGCCGGCCAGGTAGTTGTGGTGCTGGCCGTCCTTTTATTGGCCCATCTGATCGTTAACCTGTTCCGGGTCAATCGCGGGGATTGGGTCATTTTTTTATCAGCCGGTGTTTTTGCCCTGGCATTGAAAATGGTACTCGAACGTTTTCCATTATAATTAATATATGAGCTATGAAAAAATGTCTCTCCCTGTACGCTTGCCTGCTGCTTCTTTCGGAGCTGCTGCCGGCACAGAATATTCAGAACAATGCGAGTTCCAACCATGCCAATAAATTTGAGCAGCTGGGAACTATTTTACCAACGCCCAACGATCAGCGAACGGCCAGTGGTGCACCCGGTATCAAGTACTGGCAACAAAGGGTGGATTATGATATCAAATGTGAGTTGGATGAAGCTAACAACAAACTCACGGGTAGTGAGACCATTACCTACACTAACAATTCGCCGGATATCCTCAGCTATTTCTGGATGCAGCTGGATGAGAACCAGCACAGCACAGTGAATAACGCCAATTACCAGAATCAAAATCCATTGGGAACCCAATACACGGATAAAGTGCTGGATCGTTTCGAAGAACGAAAAAGCGATAACGGATATGGTGTCAATATCACTAAACTGACAGATGCCGCCGGCAAATCACTGCCTTACACGCTTAATAAAACGATGATGAAGATCGACCTGCCTGTTCCGCTGAAGCCAGGTCAGAAATTTATATTCAAAGTTGACTGGAATTATAAACTCGCCAACCGCGGTGATTTTATCCGCTTTGGTGGTGCAAGGGGTGGTTATGAAAATTTCCCGGAGGATAACAATAATAATTATACCATGACACAATGGTATCCCCGCCTCTGCAAATACAGTGATGACCAGGGATGGCAAAACCACCAGTTTACCGGCACCGGTGAGTTTACACTTTGCTTTGGTAATTTTAAAGTACAGATGACTGTACCTGCCGATCATATTGTTGGTGGTACCGGTGAATGCCAGAACTATGCACAAACACTCACACCCACTCAACAGGCAAGGTGGAAACAGGCCCAGACAGCAAAGGAGCCTTTGCAGATCGTTACGCTGGAGGAAGCATTGAATGCATCCATGCAATCCGCAGGATCCGGAGGAAAAAGTAAAACCAAAAAAACCTGGATCTATAAAGCTGATAATGTTCGTGATTTTGCATGGACCTCTTCCCGCCGCTTTGTATGGGATGCGATGCCAGTTGTGGTAGAAGGGAAAAAAGCTATGGCAATGAGTTATTATGCCAAAGAAGCTTACCCTATTTACAGTAAGTATTCCACAAAAGCTGTTGCACATACATTAAAGACCTATTCCAAATTTTCTGTTCCCTACCCGTACCCGGTAGCCATCAGTGTGGAAGGCAACCAGGGAATGGAATACCCTATGATCTCTTTTAACCCCGGCCGTGCCATGATAGATGGTACCTACACGGAAGGGGCGAAGAATGCTGCGATTCTTGTTATCATCCATGAAGTAGGGCATACCTTTTTCCCGATGATCGTTAACAGTGATGAACGTCAATGGACCTGGATGGATGAGGGATTGAATTCTTATTTACAATATTTAACACAGGAATTATGGGATAATAAATTCCCTTCTGATGGTGGCCCCCCCTTTCAGATCACCGATTACATGAAATTGCCCAAAGACCAGTTAGAGCCCATAATGACTAATTCGGAAAACATCAACAATTTCGGCGCCAATGCTTATGATAAAGTGGCGACTGGTTTGAATATGCTACGGGAAACTATCGTTGGCCGGGAACTGTTCGACAATGCTTTTAGAGAATATGCAAGACGCTGGGCATTCAAATCCCCTACCCCTGCTGATTTTTTCAGGACGATCGAAGATGCTACCGGCGAAGACCTTGACTGGTTCTGGAGAGGTTGGTTCTATGGTACAGATGCCTGCGATATTTCCATTGATACGATCAAACATTCTATACCGGATGTTACGGCCATTCCACAACAGGCCAACGATACCACTGTAATGAGAGCATTGCCCAGACCCGCCGTGAATGAATTTGAAGACCTGTCCAAGATCAGGAATAAAACAGATAAGACAATCGTTTTTGAAACCGATAAGGATACAGCACTCCGTGATTTTTACTGGAAATATGACCGGGAGATCGAAAAATATGATAGCACCAAATATCCGATGCTGGTAAAAGCACAAACAGAAGCCCTCGATGAAGAAGGAAAGAGAAAATATGGCAACAAAAACATGTATGAGATCACTTTCAGCAATAAAGGCGGGCTGGTAATGCCCATCATTCTTGAATGGACCTATAAAGACGGCAGCAAAGAGATTGAAAGAATACCCGCACAGGTATGGAGGAAAAATGAAAAGTCCGTGATGAAAAGTTTTCTGAAAGACAAGGAAGTGGCCTCGGTAAAATTAGACCCGTATAAAGAAACCGCCGATGTGGATGAAAGCAATAATACCTATGGTGATATCAAGCCACCGAGTAAGTTTAAATTATTTAAGCAAAAACAAAATGTAACGCCTGCAAATGGCATTAACCCGATGCAGAAAGCGATGGAGAAAAAAGGTTTCTAAAAAGCTTAAAGGGATAAATAACTTACAAAAGCCATCCTGTTTGACGGGGGTGGCTTTTGTCGTTTACAATTTAAAGCAGTATCTCAACCGCTGGTGTAATATCTATCTCAAACGGGTTCCAGCTTTTCCTGTATTAGTCTATTTCCCTTAGTTTTGAAAGCATCGGTAAATTTCATCATTATAAAAAATCTTAATACAAAATGAAATACATACTTTCCTTCCTGTTGATCACAGTTTGTATTGGCCTGGTTGGCTCTGCACAATATATTTACAATAATGCCAACAGTAACCATGGTAACAAATTTGAGCAGATGGGTGGTAATTTTCCCACGCCAAATGAATACCGCTCTGCCAGCGGTGCACCAGGTCCCAAATACTGGCAACAGCGTTGTGATTATGATATCAAATGTGAGCTGGATGAAAAAAATCTAAAACTGAATGGCAGTGAGACGGTCACTTATTTTAATAACTCCCCGGATGTACTCACTTTCTTATGGCTGCAGCTCGATGAGAACCAGCACAGCACTGTAAATAATGCCAACTACCAGGGCAGCAACCCGATGAGCCGGCAGACCAGTCCGCAAATGCTTGACCGGGCTGATGAAACGAAAGTCGACAACGGCTATGGATTTAATATTTTGAAACTCACAGATGCTGCAGGCAAAGCATTAAAATATACCATCAACAAAACAATGATGCGGGTAGAATTACCTGCACCGCTTAAAGCCGGGCAACGTTTTGTTTTCAAACTGGATTGGAATTATAAACTAGTGGATCGTATGGGTCGCGGCGGCCGCGGTGGTTATGAATATTTTCCCGAAGATGGCAATCATCTTTTCACCATGACACAGTGGTATCCCCGTCTTTGTGTGTACAGCGATTTTCAGGGCTGGCAAAACCACCAGTTCACCGGCCGTGGCGAATTTGCCCTGACCTTCGGAAATTTTAAAGTAGCGATGACCGTTCCGGCTGACCATGTGATCCTTTCAACCGGCGAAGGACAAAACTATGCAGCTGTGCTTACCCCGGCACAATTGGCCCGCTGGAATAAAGCACAACAATCCACTGAGCCAATAGAAATAGTAACATTAGAAGAAGCCAAAGCGGCTGAAAAAAGGATTGCTTCCCCTACGGCTCGCAAGACATGGATATTTAAAGCAGAAAATGTCCGTGATTTTGCCTGGGGCTCTTCCAGGAAATTTATCTGGGATGCACTGGCCACCAAAGTGGAAGGCAAAAAAATTATGTGCATGAGTGGCTATGGCAAGGAAGCCTATAGCCTGTACCGAAAATTTTCGAGCAAAGCCGTAGAACATACCATAAAAACCTATTCCAAATTTACCATTCCTTATCCCTACCCGGTTGCACAAAGCCTGGAAGCAGCTAACGGCATGGAATACCCGATGATCTGTTTCAACTTTGGCCGGACAGAAAAAGACGGTACCTATAGTGAAAGTACCAAGAACGGCATGCTGGGTGTAGTTATACATGAAGTCGGTCATAACTTCTTCCCGATGATCATCAACAGTGATGAACGCCAGTGGAGCTGGATGGATGAAGGACTGAATACCTTTGTTGAATACCTGACAGAAGAACTATGGGACAGTAAATTCCCCAGCCGCCGGGGTCCTGCCGCCTTTATTACTGATTATATGAAGTTGCCGAAAGAACAACTGGAACCAATCATGTCGAATAGTGAGAATATCGTGCAGTTTGGCCCGAATGCTTATTCGAAACCAGCTACTGGTTTAAATATCTTAAGGGAAACTATCATGGGTCGGGAACTGTTTGATTATTCCTTTAAAGAATATGCTAGAAGATGGGCATTCAAACATCCTGAACCAGCTGATTTTTTCCGTACAATGGAAGATGCCAGTGGTGAAGACCTTGACTGGTTCTGGAGAGGATGGTTTTACAGTACAGAAGTTTGCGATATCTCTATTGATACCGTGAAATATGCTAAACCCGACCTGGCAGCTGAACAAGAGGCAACATCAGCATCTACAATCAAACGATCGGTTGACAAACCAATGGTTCCTACATTCGATGATATTTCGAAGATCAGGAACCGGAATGATGAGAAGATAAAGTTTCAAACCGATGCCGATACCAGTATCCGTGATTTTTACTGGCGCTATGCCCGTGGTATTGAAGCCTATGACACAACAAAATTTGAGGTGACGATCCCTGCCAGTAAACCGGAAGGGCTTACTGCTGCTGAAAAAGAGAAATACAGTGCGAAGAATATGTATGAATTGACTTTCAGTAATAAAGGCGGCCTGGTTATGCCGATCATTGTTGAGTGGACCTATAAGGACGGTACCAAAGAAATTGACCGCATTCCTGCACAGGTATGGAGATTAAATGAGAACAAAGTAGTGAAGACCTTTATAAAAGATAAAGAAGTAGCATCTGTTAAACTGGATCCATTCAGGGAAACTGCTGACATCAATGAAAGCAATAATAACTGGAATACGATTGCAGAGCCTTCCAAATTTACGATTTTCAAAGGAAGACAAGCTGGCGGTAGAGGAAGTGCTGGGCAGAACGGTAACCCGATGCAAAAATCACAGGAGAAAAAAGGTTTCTAAAGAATTCGTTTAATAATACTAAAAAACCGTTTCAATTTTCGAAACGGTTTTTTATTTATGGACCATGCCATCCCTTTTAATTTTGTTCCTTCTTTCAGGGCCGGGGCGATTACAATTTCCAAAAGGTGATAGCATTTAATATCTTTAATACATGAAAAACAGGCTGATTGTACTGATGATCCTTCTTATTACATTGAACAGCCATGCGGCTGAAGTGGACACCGTGAGCATTTATAGTACCGCGATGCAAAAAGCTTATAAATGTGTGGTGATAAAGCCGGCCGTGGGTCAAGAGGAAAACAAACTCGTGCCGGCGCTCTATTTATTGCACGGCCACGGCGGCTGGTACGCTAACTGGCTCCTGCAGGTGCCTGAATTAAAAGACTATGCAGACCGGTACCGGCTGCTCATCGTATGTCCGGATGGAGGCTATAACAGCTGGTACCTGGACAGCCCGGTGGATAGTACTGTTCGCTTTGAAACCTATATCAGCGAAGTAGTACCGGACTATATCGACAATCATTATCCAACGATCCCGAATCGCCAGGCAAGAGCCATCACCGGTTTGAGTATGGGCGGACATGGTGGCTTATTTCTTGGCTTTCGTCATGCGGATAAATTTGGGGCCTGCGGCAGTATGAGCGGTGGTGTTGACCTGCAACCTTTTACCCGGAACTGGCAATTGATAGACAAACTGGGTGACACGGTAAATCACCGGTCCAACTGGAAGAATTATTCGGTAATCAACCTGGTAGAAACTAAACCCGCCAATTCACTGGCCATTATCATTGATTGTGGTACCGAAGATTTTTTCTATACTGTCAACCATACACTCCATGAAAAAATGGTAGCCCTGAAAATACCACATGATTATATTGAACGGCCGGGCAAACATGACTGGGCTTACTGGAGGAATGCCATACAATACCAGTTGTTATTTTTTAGCAATTATTTTAAAAAATAAAATGGGGCTGTTGAAACATGAAATAAAAATATTATTTTTATGATATAACATCCTAATCCAATGACTGTAAAAATTAAAACGTCCTCATCTTTTAAAACTGCACTATCTGCAGCTAAGAAGCTTTCTGTTGAAGAAAAACAATTGCTCAAGCTACAATTGTTTGCTGCGGATGCCCTGATTGAATTAAAAGCATTCGAAACAGCGCTAAAGAAAAGCAAAAATGGACTAAAGAAAACTGATGAAGAAATTGTAAAGCTCACTACTACTATTCGTCGTAGAAATTATGCCCATGCAAAAAAAATGCTGCATTGATAGTTGCGTGTGGGTGAAATATGCCGGACACTTCAAAACAGCATCGCTGCTTCGTACTATTTCAGAAAACAACTTGTTGATATTTGCAGACAATTACTTGCTGGGCGAAATCCATGAAGCATTAATTACCGGATTTGACTTTTCAATCGGCGAAGCAGATAAGATCATACAACTTATTTCTCCATTCATTATTATTGATTCCCCCACGAATATTTACCGCCTTTCAAAAGATGCCAAAGACAATTATCTATATGATTTGTGTATACAAGAAAATTGCGATTACCTGATTACAATTGATAAAGAGATCCTTAAGGATACATCGGCACCTTTTCTAAAAAAAACTGATGCATGATTAAAAAGAAGAAAAATAAACTGAAATAAAAGTTGGGTATTGGCGTTTAGAAAATAAATGCTGATGCAAAAAGTCATACTATTTCAAAAAAAAGCCCTTTTGTATTCTCTCCCATTTGCATTCTTTATTCTTACATCTTGCTCGGATAATAGTAAAGAGGAGACCGTTGTCTTAACGGCTTTACAAGAAAACCTTGATCGTTCTACTACTACGATACAGCTATCAACTGAAAGTAATATGAAATTCCTATCTGACAAAAAAACCGACCCTTGTACAAAAGAGCGGGCAGAGATATGGTATGCGAAAGCTGAGTTAGTTACTAACAACACAAACAAAATTTATACCTATATTGAAAATCTAAAACGCAGAAATAAATGGGATGACAGCGTTTTAGATTCCGTTATTCCTAAGCTAAATAACTATAAGCAAATGAATTTTACTGTCGATTCCTCAATCATGAAAGAGTTTGCTGAGAATTTCAGTTTTATTGACCGCTTCATTTCCCTGGTTAATATTGTGAAAGAAAAAGAGTTGACAAACAATTCTGTTCTACCCTTACTGGCTTTGCTTAAAAACGATTTAAAGATTATCGAAAATAAAATAACGGCCTATTGCAATACAAAAGTCGGCTGTACCATTTTCACTTTTAACACCTATTCTGCAATTATAGGGCAAAACAGCAATTACCTTAAACCTGGAAGTGAATTACAAATCACAGCCGGTGTTGGCGCTTTCAGCCGTTCAGCACAACCAATAATAACTTTTAATGGCGCTAGAGTCGAATTAAGCGAAGAAGGATTTTCAGTTTATAAAATGAAAGTGCCGGGACGAGCAGGAAATTATATCGTTCCAGTTAATATTAAATTTTTCAACCAAACAACTGGAAAGGAAGAAGAAACAAACGTTAACGTTGAGTACACTGTCGCCAAAGAATATAATCAGTAGTTTACTTTGGTAGCAGGGTTTAAGGTTCCGGCAAATATCCCGTCGCCCCATCTCTCGCTTTTATTTTTTTCTTCCCGGAATTTTTCTTTTCATAATCCAGTATAGCCTGGGGCTTGGCAATTTTTTTGCCTGCAGTATCCGTTCTGGATTTGCTGATATCGATCGGGCGAATATCATCTTCACCAAGTAGTTCGTCTTCTTCTGTCCGGATCTTGTTCATCACATAGAACTCCGTTTCTTCGATCGTTCCTTCTCTTGGTTCATAATAGATCCATTTGCCATGCTTTAAGGCCACCCCTTCATTCTTTACCACGATGCGGTTGACTTCTTTTGTCGGGTCTTTCAGGTCATAGATTGGCACCGTATCGTAAGCAATCTTGGGATCCATGGCCCTCCAGCTTTCTTCGCGGAGCAGGCCCCCGTTATAAGTAAAATATTGTTGTTTGCCATTGAGCTTTCCCCAACTGTAATTTTCTTCTGCGATCTTTACCCCTTCCAGGGAATATTTTTTCCAGGTGCCGGTCTTCTGGTCATTGTCAAAGTATCCTTCTTCTTCATACCCCCTTTCACCCCGCAGTTCATCCGTATGAATAAACCAGGGACCCTGCTTTTTACCTTGCATATCTACCCGGTTCAGCGTATCACCTTTTACGCTGATTTTATAGTCTTTCCACTGGCCAAACCCGTTAAAGGAAATAAGTAACAAGAGAATAAGAATTGAACGCATAGTTTAGTAAGTTTGAAAAAGAAGTGACCGGCTGATAGCGGTGATTTACAATCCGCTTACCACTGCAATTTACTAACGAAAATTAACTGCTTTTATGTTCCATCTGTTAAAAAAAGTGGCCCGCCATAAAAGGCTGTCCGCCCTTTTGGCCTTTTCATATCTTCTTATTTCCTCATTTGTATTTTCCCAGGTAAATCCCACTCCTGCAGGCGAAAGAATGCAGGGGCTGGATCAGCGACGCCAATTAACTTCCCGTTCCCTGCTAAACGAGGTCGCTTTCCGTAATATCGGCCCTTCTATTATGAGTGGCCGGGTGGTGGATGTGGATGCCAATCCCGAAGACCCCACTGAATTTTATGTGGCCTATGCCACTGGCGGTCTCTGGCATACTACGAACAATGGGCAAAGCTTCACCCCTATCATGGACAGTTTGGATATGCTTTTTATCGGCGATATCGCTGTAAACTGGTCTAATCGCCAAATCTGGGTGGGTACGGGTGAAGTCAACAGCAGCCGTTCCTCCTATGCCGGAGTAGGCATTTATAAAACAAGTAACAATGGGAAGACCTGGGATTATCTCGGCCTTCCCGAATCACATCATATTGGAAAAGTGCAATTGCACCCCAGCAACCCGGACATAGCCTGGGTGGCAGTGCTGGGTCATTTGTATTCTGCCAACAAGGAGCGGGGCGTTTACAAAACCACTGACGGGGGTAAAACATGGAAGCAAACATTGTATGTTGATGATAATACAGGTTGTGTTGACCTTGATATCAATCCTTCCAACCCAAATGAAGTGTATGCAGGAATGTGGTACCGCGTGCGCCGGGCCTGGAAATTTGAAGAAAGCGGAAAATCAAGCGGCATTTATAAAAGCACCGATGGAGGAGAAACATGGAAAATTGTTTCCGCCCCGGGTTCTGGTTTTATGACCGGTGATAAAATTGGTCGTATCGGTTTGGCTGTCTATCCAAAAAATCCAAACATCATTTATGCAGTGGTAGATAATAATACGGCAAAACCAGATACTGCCAAAAAAGTGGATTCACTTTATACAAAAGCCGATTTTAAAACGATCAGCAAAGAACAATTTGCAGCACTGAAAACCAATTTGATCGATACCTTCTTACGCAAAAATGCATTCCCCCGCAAATACAACGGCAAAACCATAAAAGAAATGGTGGCTGCTGATAAAGTAAAACCTACAGCGCTCTGGGATTATCTTGACAGTGATGATGGCTTCCAGAATACCGGCATCGTAGGCTGTGAAATATACCGCAGTGATGACGGCGGGCAAACCTGGAAAAAAACACATACTAAACCCAATCCCAATTTCAATACTTACGGTTATTATTTTGCCAAGATCTATACTTCGCATTATAACCCGGATAAGATTTTCTCGATCGGTTTTATTGCCCAGCTTTCCATTGATGGTGGTAAGACATTTAAAACGATCGACAAGTCGAATGTGCATGCTGATCATCATGCGCTTTGGGTGAATCCGAAAAAAGATTCACATATCATCAATGGTAACGATGGTGGTACCAATATCAGTTATGATGACGGTGCCAACTGGTTCAAAGCCAATACACCGGCCGTGGGTCAATATTATGCTATCACCGTTGACGATGCCAAACCTTACAATGTGTATGGAGGCTTGCAGGATAATGGCAGCTGGTGGGGACCTTCCACGCATAAAGAAGATATTGGCTGGATCGACAATGGACAGTATGCGTACCGGATGATCAATGGTGGGGATGGTATGCAGGCACAGGTTGATACCCGGGATAATACAACGGTTTATTCAGGTTCGCAGTTTGGTGTATATGGCCGTCATAATAAAGAAAAAAGAGGTTCACAGAAATTTATACGTCCGCAACATGAATTGGGAGAAAAACCATTACGCTTTAACTGGCAAACCCCCATCCTGCTGAGCAAACACAACCAGGATGTATTGTATTATGGAAGCAACCGCCTGTATCGCTCGTTGAACAAAGGCGATACGTTAATAGCAATGAGTAATGATCTTACCAGTGGAAGAGTGACTGGCAATGTTCCTTATGGCACTATTACTACCATCACAGAATCACCGTTGCGCTTTGGATTAATTTATACCGGTTCGGATGATGGTAATATTCATCGTTCTTATGATGGTGGTTATAGTTGGGAACAGTTGAATAGCACTGAGCCTGGAGAAATGCAAAAGGTGAAGACAACTGGCAAAACAACCCTTCGACAAGCTCAGGGTTTACAAACAAATAATCTCTGGGCCAGTCGTATTATTGCCTCACAGCATAAAGAAGCAAGACTTTATTTGTCATTGAATGGTTATCGCTTCGATAATTTTGCACCCTATCTGTATAGGAGTGATGATTACGGGAAAACCTGGAAGACAATCGGAAAAGATCTTCCTTACGAACCCATTAATGTCGTCCGCGAAGACCCAAAAAATGACAGCATAATTTATGTGGGCACCGATGGCGGCCTCTATGTAAGTTTTGACCAGGGCACCAGTTTTATGATCTGGAATGGTGGCTTGCCAAAATCAGTCCCGGTGCATGATATTGCGATACAGCAAAGAGATAATGAAATTGTACTCGGTACACATGGCCGAAGCCTGTACGTGTCTCCGCTCGAAGATGTGCAAAAACTAAAACAAGACCCGGAGTGGATGAAGAAGAAAGCAAAGCCAAAGAAGGCGGCAAAAGAAGCGGAAGAGGATGATGAAGCGGTGCGAGGGAGGGATTGATAAAAAATCCACCGACGGGAAGAAGGCAGGTCAATGAGAGCGAGTTACCTGAAGAAGAAATATAAAAATCAGAAGTCCTGTTAAAAACCCTGTAGTGTTGCTACAGGGTTTTTATTGATCTCAATTGTCTGTTATCAAACACATTTCTTTAAGCAAAAGGAAAATAATAAATTTATTTGTAAAAGAACGACCATTAACCAGCCAATGAAGATTTGTTCTAAATACATAATTCTGTTTTTCTTATTACTGTTTGTCTTCAGTTGCAAAGAGCGTCAACAAGAAAAACGCCGCCCCGCCACGATTACTCCCAGGATATCAGAATCTTTAGGATTCTTAAATCCTAAAACCTCCATCACTGTAGCAAAGCAAATACCTGTTGATGAAAATAAACTGAAAAAAAATCCAGCCGGTAAACCATTAATAATTGCGATCAATAATAATATTCATATTGCAGGAGCCCCAACAATTGTTATTGCAGGTAAGCCCCAAATAATAACACCCGGTACAGATACTTTTCTTTTTCCCCAAAAAACCCTCGTTGCTGATAGCCCGGTTGTCGCTAAAATCCCCATAACTTTTATTGCCAAAGACATGACAATAAAAAACCCAAATTCTGGTTATTTCAGCGTATTTGGGAAACAGCACGGGTTGAAACACGGCATTGTAAGCTGTTTGTTAGAAGATAAACTGGGTAATCTCTGGTTTGGAACTGCCGGAGGGGTTACCAAATTCGACGGTGTGAATTTTACAAACTATACAAAAAAAAAGGGCTCATTTATAATG